>NZ_SUKD01000102.1:0-223 GCF_013357275.1 Pseudomonas sp. BMW13
CATCGCCAACGACACCGAGTTCGGCCTGGGCGCCGGCGTGTGGAGCCGCGACATGAACGTCGCCTACCGCATGGGCCGTGCGATCAAGGCGGGTCGTGTATGGACCAACTGCTACCACCTGTACCCGGCGCATGCTGCCTTCGGCGGCTACAAGAAGTCCGGGGTCGGGCGTGAGACCCACAAGATGATGCTCGATCACTACCAGCAGACCAAGAACCTGCTG
>NZ_SUKD01000103.1:0-203 GCF_013357275.1 Pseudomonas sp. BMW13
AATGGCGTCCCCTAGGGGACTCGAACCCCTGTTACCGCCGTGAAAGGGCGGTGTCCTAGGCCACTAGACGAAGGGGACAAAACCTTCGAACGACAAGGCCAGCACCTGGCTGGCCTTGCGTGTGTTTGGTGGAGCTAAACGGGATCGAACCGTTGACCTCTTGCATGCCATGCAAGCGCTCTCCCAGCTGAGCTATAGCCCCG
>NZ_SUKD01000104.1:0-213 GCF_013357275.1 Pseudomonas sp. BMW13
AGTGGCGTCCCCTAGGGGACTCGAACCCCTGTTACCGCCGTGAAAGGGCGGTGTCCTAGGCCACTAGACGAAGGGGACGCAAGACCCTGATCGTGAATCGACTCACATCGATTCTGGCACTCCCGAAGGAGTCGAGATTGGTGGAGCTAAACGGGATCGAACCGTTGACCTCTTGCATGCCATGCAAGCGCTCTCCCAGCTGAGCTATAGCCC
>NZ_SUKD01000015.1:0-165037 GCF_013357275.1 Pseudomonas sp. BMW13
GACTCATAGCTCAGCTGGATAGAGTACTCGGCTACGAACCGAGCGGTCGGAGGTTCGAATCCTCCTGAGTCCGCCATACCAAAAGGGCCTGCAGCGATGCAGGCCCTTTTTCTTTGCGCGTCATTTCTTCACGCAGCCGGCCTCGTCGAAGCTGATCAGCTGGTTGTCGCCGCGCTTGTCGCGGTAGTGATAGCGCTGCCTGCCGTTCTGCCGGGTGATCCTGTCCGGCTTGCCCAGGCTGCTTTCCACGTCGGCGCTGCTCATGCCGCTGCGCACCTCGCGGCGGATGATCGCCTGGCGCTTTTCGCTGCTGCTGAGCAGGTTGCCGCAGCCGTCATCCTGCTCGCCGACGATCACGGGCGCCCTGGAGCGCGTCGTGGGTGTCGCGGTGCGCGCCCTGGGGACGGCCAGGGGGATGGGTTTGCCGCTGCCGGGGGAGTGGTTGCGCACCTCCTGCCTGTACTGCGTCTGCTCGGGGGCGCAGCCGTGGCGGGTGAAGGTGATCTGCCCGTTGCTGTCTTCGCAGCGGAACACGCTGGTGGCCGAGCTGTCTTGAATAGGGTGGAGCAGGGCGGCAGCGCACAGCGCCGCGATGTGCAGTCCTCGCATGATTCGTCCTCCTTGACGTTCACCGGGCCAGCTTAAGCGGTTATTTCTCTTTCGTCAGGGTGTCCTGGGCCTAGTGACTGGCGTCACTGACTCAGGTTTTCACGCGGGATCGAAGTTTGCGATGCAAGCAATTGTTCTTGCCGCGCTTTTGTCACGTACAAAGCGGTTCTGCGGTGTTATCATTCGCCGCGTCAGCCCCGCCGGGGCTTGTGGAATACCACCATGGACTTACCCAGTAGTTACTCAATACTCCCATCGCACAATCGTGTAACACCTGATTGATCCCCTTTGGCGTGCCCGCCAACTGGGGGTGGAGCGCGCTATGACTGAAGTAGAAGCCAAAAAGCCGCAGGAAAGCTTGCAGGATCGCCTGGCACAGGTGGTCGAACTGCTGCATCGGCACAAGCTGGTCGAGGACCTGACCCACCGTCAGGAAGGCCAGCACCATGACCGGGTCGAGAGCCTGGTACACCGACAGAATCTCGCCGAGCTGCAGCGCAAGCTCGACGATGTGCACCCCGCCGACATCGCCCACATTCTCGAGGCCCTGCCGCTCGACGACCGTCTGACCGTCTGGCAGCTGGTCAAGGCCGAGCGCGATGGCGACATCCTGCTGGAAGTCTCCGACGCCGTACGGGAAACCCTGATCGCCGACATGGACGATCACGAGATTCTCGCGGCGGCCAAGGATCTGGATGCCGATGAGCTGGCCGACCTGGCCCCCGAACTGCCGCGCGATGTCGTCCATGAACTCATGGAATCGCTCGATGCGCAGCAGCGTGAGCGCGTGCGTTCGGCCCTGTCCTACGAAGAGGATCAGGTCGGCGCGCTGATGGACTTCGAGATGGTCACCATCCGCGAGGACGTCAGCCTGGAGGTGGTGCTGCGCTACCTGCGTCGTCTCAAGGAGCTGCCAGGCCATACCGACAAGCTGTTCGTGGTCGACTACGACGGCGTGCTCAAGGGCGTCCTGCCGATCAAGCGCCTGCTGGTCAATGATCCGGAGAAGCAGGTCGGCGAAGTCATGGCCGACGATCCGGTGAGCTTCCACCCGGACGAGGACGGCTACGACGCCGCTCAGGCCTTCGAACGCTACGATCTGATTTCCGCGCCCGTGGTGGACAAGAACGGCAAGCTGATCGGTCGTCTGACCATCGACGAGATGGTCGACCTGATCCGTGAGGAAAGCGAAAGCGAAGTGCTGAACATGGCCGGTCTGCGCGAGGAGGAAGACATCTTCGCCTCGGTGTGGAAGTCGGTCCGCAACCGTTGGGCCTGGCTGGCGATCAACCTGGTGACGGCTTTCCTCGCCTCGCGGGTGATCGGCCTGTTCGAGGGCTCCATCGAGAAGCTGGTGGCGCTGGCGGCGCTGATGCCCATCGTGGCCGGCATCGGCGGCAACTCCGGTAACCAGACCATCACCATGATCGTGCGCGCCATGGCGCTGGGGCAGATCAGCACCGGCAACACCGCGCGGCTGGTGCGCAAGGAGCTGGGGGTTTCCCTGATCAACGGCATCCTCTGGGGTGGGGTGATCGGCGGCGTCGCCTACTCCCTCTACGGCAGTTGGTCGCTGGGTGTGGTGATGACGGCGGCGATGACGCTCAACCTGTTGCTGGCGGCGCTGATGGGGGTGCTGATCCCCATGACTCTGGCGCGCCTCGGGCGCGACCCGGCCATGGGCGCCAGCGTGATGATCACCGCCATGACCGACAGCGGCGGTTTCTTCATCTTCCTGGGCATGGCGTCGATCTTCCTGCTGTAGATCGCGCCACCGCCCGGCCATTCGGACGGTTCGTGTGCTGCGAGCCGTCTGCCCCTGCCGCGATTGCCGTTCCTGGCAGTCGCTTGCCACTCCCATCGAGCGATGACCTGAGGCACTGGCTGCCCCTGGCAGCCTGACATGGGCCGTCGCCGGCAGTGGCGCCCGGCGTCAGATTGTCGCTGCCTGGATGCGCGGCGATGCACTGCCCGGGTTGCGCGTCGGTCATGCGCTTCCGCTCGTCCATCCCCGGCGTGGCGCGGGAGGCGGGGTGGCCTGGTTCAGGCGGCGTTTCGGGGCGCTTCTCCTCCTTTGGTAGTGCTTGTGAGAAAAACACTACATATCAGGCATTTCAGGCCGGCTGGAGGTTTGCCTCAAACGCGCGTTTCAGGCTAAGGTTCGGCAGCTCTGTCCAGGCGCTGACCCCGGACGCTCCTAATCGATAACGAATGCAGCCCATGAGCTGCTGGCCAAAAGGAGCCAAGATGACCCCCAGTGAACTTCTTCTCGAGGGTGTCGAGCTCATGCTGTTCGGCATGGGTTTCGTGTTTGCCTTTCTGGTACTGCTGGTCGGCGTGGTCAGCCTGATGTCACGCATGATCGGCGTCTTCGCAGCGCCCGCTGCTGCAGCCCCCACCCCGGTATCCGTTGCCAGGCCGGCCAGTCACGAGCCGGATGCGCAGACGCTGGCCGCCATTCAATCCGCCATTGCCCAGCACCGCGCGCGTCGCGGTTGATCAGGTTCAGAGGGAGTACCTGTATGACAGCCGTAAAACAAGCACTCGGCATTACCGATGTGGTGCTGCGTGACGCCCATCAGTCGATCCTCGCGACCCGCCTGCGCCTCGAAGACATGCTGCCGATCGCGCCCAAGCTGGATCAGGTCGGCTTCTGGTCGGTGGAGTCCTGGGGCGGCGCGACCTTCGATGCCTGCATTCGTTACCTCGGCGAAGACCCCTGGGAGCGCATCCGCGAGCTGAAGAAGGCGATGCCCAATACGCGTCAGCAGATGCTGCTGCGTGGGCAGAACCTGCTGGGCTACCGGCACTATGCCGACGACGTGGTGGAGAAGTTCGTCGAACGTGCGGCGGTCAATGGCGTCGATGTGTTCCGTGTCTTCGATGCGATGAACGACCCGCGCAACCTGGAAACGGCCCTCAAGGCCGTGAAGCAGCAGGGGCGGCATGCCCAGGGGACCATCTCCTACACCACCAGTCCGGTGCACACCCTGCAGATGTGGGTCGACCTGGCCAAGCAGATCGAGGACATGGGCGCCGACTCGGTGGCCATCAAGGACATGGCCGGCATTCTCACGCCCTACACCGCGTTCGAGCTGGTGTCGCGCCTGAAGAGCAGCCTGGCGATCCCGATCCACATGCAGTGCCACGCCACGGCGGGGCTGTCCTCGGTGGCCATTCTCAAGGCGGTGGAGGCCGGTATCGACAACGTCGACACGGCAATCTCCTCGCTGTCGATGACCTACGGTCATTCGCCTACCGAATCGGTGGTGGCGATGTTCCAGGGCACCGAGCGCGATACCGGGCTCGACCTGGAGCTGCTCGAGGAAATCGCCGCCTACTTCCGTGAGGTGCGCAAGAAATACGCGAAGTTCGAGGGCAACCTCAAGGGTGTCGACTCGCGCATCCTGGTCGCCCAGGTGCCGGGTGGCATGCTCACCAACATGGAGAGCCAGCTCAAGGAGCAGGGCGCCCAGGACAAGTTCGACCAGGTGCTGGCCGAGATCCCCCGGGTTCGCGAAGACCTCGGTTTCATTCCGCTGGTGACGCCGACCTCGCAGATCGTCGGCACCCAGGCGGTGATCAACGTGCTCACCGGCGAGCGCTACAAGTCCGTGACCAAGGAAACCGCCGGTGTGCTCAAGGGCGAGTACGGCGCGGCGCCGGCCGCCTTCAATGCCGAGTTGCAGGCGCGTGTGCTCGATGGCGCCGAGGCGATCACTTGCCGTCCCGCCGACCTGCTCGACGCCGAGATGGACAAGCTCACCGCCGAGCTCAAGGGCATCGCTGAGGAGAAGGGCATCAAGCTCGCCGCCGACGCCATCGACGATGTGCTGACCTACGCCCTGTTCCCGCAGATCGGCCTGAAGTTCCTGGAAAACCGTGGCAATCCGGCCGCCTTCGAGCCGGTGCCGACCGGCAAGGAAAGCCTGGCCCGCGAGCCGGGCAAGCCCGAGGTCTACACCGTCGAGGTGAACGGCAAGGCCTTCGTCGTGCAGGTCAACGAAGGCGGCGACATCGAGGGGCTCAAGCCCGTCGGTGGCGCGTCGAGCGCCGCGCCGGCAGCAGCAGCGGTGACTGCCGGCGCCGGCGAGCCGCAGGCGGCGCCACTGGCCGGCAACATCTTCAAGGTGCTGGTGCAGCCAGGCCAGGCCGTGGAGGAGGGGCAGCTGGTGATCATCCTCGAAGCGATGAAGATGGAAACCGAAATCCGCGCCTTCAAGGCCGGCACGGTCGGGGCGGTCAACGTCAAGGTCGGTGATGCGGTGGCGGTGGGCGACAGCCTGCTGACCATCGGCTGAGGGGCGCGCCATGGAAAAGCTGCTCAAGCTCTGGCAGAGCACCGGCCTGTACCATCTGGAACCTGGCCAGGCCTTCATGATCGCGGTGTGTCTGCTGCTGATCTACCTGGCCGTGAAGAAGGGCTTCGAACCGCTGTTGCTGGTGCCTATCGGCTTCGGCGGGCTGCTGTCGAACATCCCGGTGGCCAACATGGCCGAAGGCGCGGGGTTCCTGCACCTGATCTACGAAGTGGGCCTGCCGACCAGCATCTTCCCGCTGCTGATCTTCCTCGGTGTCGGCGCCATGACCGACTTCGGACCGATGCTGGCCAACCCCAAGACCCTGCTGCTCGGCGCCGCGGCGCAGTTCGGTATCTTCGGCACCCTGATGGGGGCGCTGGCGATCACTGCGCTGGGTATTCCGGGCATGGAGTTCACCCTCAAGGAGGCTGCGTCCATCGCCATCATCGGCGGGGCGGACGGGCCTACCTCGATCTTCGTCACCTCCAAGCTGGCGCCTGACCTGCTCGGCCCCATTGCCGTCGCGGCATACGCCTACATGGCCCTGGTGCCGCTGTTGCAGCCACCGATCATGCGCGCCCTGACCACCAAGGAAGAGCGCTCGATCGTGATGCAGCAGCTGCGTCCGGTGGGGCAGACCGAGAAGATCATCTTCCCCATCGTGCTGTGCATCCTGATCGGCATGCTGCTGCCGGACGCAGCGCCGCTGATCGGCATGTTCGCCCTCGGTAACCTGCTGCGTGAATGCGGTGTGGTCGAACGCCTGGCCGATACTTCGCGCAACGCACTGATCAACATCGTCACCATCTTCCTTGGCCTGACCGTGGGCTCCAAGCTGTCGGCGGAAGCCTTCCTGCAGCTCAAGACCCTGGGCATCCTGCTGCTGGGCATGGTCGCCTTCTGTGCCGGTACCGCGGCCGGTGTGCTGATGGCCAAGCTGATGAATCTGTTCAGCAGCAACAAGGTCAATCCGTTGATCGGTTCGGCCGGGGTATCCGCGGTACCGATGGCTGCGCGGGTCTCGAACAAGGTCGGGCTGGAGTCCAACCCGCAGAACTTCCTGCTGATGCACGCCATGGGGCCGAACGTGGCGGGGGTGATCGGTTCGGCGGTGGCGGCGGGGGTGCTGCTCAGCTTCGTCGGCTGACCGACAGGCGACCGGCGTGTCGCAGGCATAAAAAAACCGGCTCAAGGCCGGTTTTTTTCATGGGTTCGCTTCAGGCTTCTTCGGCGGCCATTTCCACGTCATGGGCGATCAGCGCGACCAGGGCGTTCTGCTGACGGCGCGACAGCTGGCGGAAGCGCTGCAGCAGCTCACGCTCGTGCAGGCTCAGCTCGGGGCTGTCGAGACGCAGGCTGAGATCCTCATCCAGAGCGCCTTCCTGAAGCATGCTCTGCTCCAGACGGGCGATGATTTCAGAGTTCATGCTGCGGTGATGGTTGCGTGCTACGTCAGCGATACGCTCACGCATGCCATCTGGCAAGCGAACGACGAATTTGTCAGCCGTGCGGCTGGAATAAGTAGCCTGTTTCATAGGGCGCATACATTACCGGTTAGTTCAGGGAGCGATACTGGTGGTCAGTGTCGAGATTGTCACCGGTTTGACAGTGTTTCGCACTAGCCGTTCAACCGGTACCGCGTTCTGCGTCATTATGACCATTCGGTCATCTGAACAGTTCCTTGACGCCAAATACGTGTCGCATTGTGGTGCAGGTGGAGGCTTTATGCCAGCACCGACTGTCAGAATTGCGCAGTATTCGGCAGAAGTCGCGTTCGTGCTGTGCTCGGTATTTGAAATTTAAAGTTTCGGTCACTCAATTGTCATCCCCGGTTCACTGGGCTGACACAGGCTCTGGCTACCTTGGTCTACACCAGATGGCAGCCGGGTGCTGCCTTCTCATATCGACAATGATAGTAGAGAGCCAGCATATGAGCGCAGCCATTCGAGTCGACCGTCTCAACAAGACCTTCGGGCGCAAGCAGGCCCTGTTCGACCTGGCGCTTTCCGTGCAGCCAGGGGAGATGGTCGCCCTGATCGGGGCGTCCGGCTCGGGCAAGTCGACCCTGCTGCGGCACCTGGCCGGCCTGGCGCGTGGCGACGATGGTTGCATCGAGGTGCTCGGCCGCCAGGTACAGGCCGAAGGTCGCCTGAGCGGCGATGTGCGCCGTCTGCGTGCTGACATCGGCTACATCTTCCAGCAGTTCAATCTGGTCGGGCGCCTCAGCGTGCTGCAGAACGTGCTGCTCGGCGGCCTGGGGCGCATGCCGCGCTGGCGTGGCAGCCTCAGCCTGTTCAGCGCCGAGGAGAAGCAGCGGGCCATGGACGCGCTGGAGCGCGTCGGCCTCGCCGAATTCGCCGCGCAGCGGGCTTCGACCCTGTCCGGCGGCCAGCAGCAGCGGGTGGCGATCGCCCGAGCGCTGTGCCAGCAGGCCGAGGTGATTCTCGCCGACGAACCCATCGCCTCGCTCGACCCCGAGTCGGCGCGCAAGGTGATGGAGATTCTCGCTGACATCAATCGCCGCGACGGCAAGACCGTGGTGGTGACCCTGCATCAAGTCGACTACGCCGTGCGCTATTGCCAGCGCGCGGTGGCCCTCAAGGGCGGGCGCATTCATTTCGACGGCCCGACCCAGGACTTCAATCCCGATTTCCTCAACGACCTCTACGGCGGCGACCTCGACATCAGTCTGCTGCTGCCGCAAGGCCAGCGCCCGCGTGCGCTGGAGCGTCCCCTGGCACTGGCCAAGGCCTGACGCCGCTGCCTCCATCCGAAACAACAACGCCAACCCGCAACAGGAGTGTGCTCCATGTTCAAACGCATCGGCCAGGTGCTGGCTGCCTCTGCGCTCGTAACCGGTTCCCTGCTGGGCTCGGCCCAGGCTGCTGAGGAACTCAACTTCGGCATCATCTCCACCGAGTCCTCGCAGAACCTGAAATCCATGTGGGATCCCTTCCTGGCCGACATGAGCAAGCAGACTGGCGTGAAGATCAACGCCTTCTTCGCTCCTGACTACGCCGGGATCATCCAGGGCATGCGCTTCGACAAGGTCGACGTGGCCTGGTACGGCAACAAGTCGGCCATGGAAGCGGTGGACCGTGCCGGTGGCGAGATCTTCGCCCAGACCGTCGCGGCCAATGGCGCCCAGGGCTACTACAGCCTGCTGGTGGCGCACAAGGACAGCCCGATCAGATCGGTCGAGGACATGCTCAAGAATGCCGCGAACCTGACCTTCGCCAACGGTGATCCGAACTCCACCTCTGGCTACCTGGTGCCGGGCTACTACGTGTTCGCCCAGAACAACGCCGACGCCGGCAAGATCTTCAAGCGCTCGCTCAACGGCAGCCATGAGGTCAATGCCCTGTCGGTCGCCAACAAGCAGGTCGATGTCGGCACCTTCAACAGCGAAGGGATGGAGCGCCTGGAAGTCACCGCGCCGGACAAGGCCGCACAGCTGAAGGTCATCTGGAAGTCGCCGCTGATTCCGTCCGACCCCATCGTCTGGCGCAAGAACCTGCCTCAGGAAACCCGCGACAAACTGCGCAATTTCTTCATGACCTACGGCGCCAAGCCGGAGGAGAAGAAGGTGCTCGCCGGTCTGCAGTGGGGCCAGTTCCGCGCTTCGGATAACGACCAGTTGCTGCCGATCCGTCAGCTCGAGCTGTTCAAGAAGCGCACCGAAGTGGCCAACAGCACCACGCTCAACGAGGCCGACAAGCAGGCTCAGCTCAAGGAGCTGGATGCCGAGCTGGCCAAGCTGCAGCAACGCATGGCCGAACTCGAGAAGAAGAGTGGCGCCAGCGCCGGCTGACCCCGAGAGCCGTCCCGCCCTGGCGGGGCGGCTCGTTCCGTGAACCTGTCCATCACCTCGCGAGCTGAAACCCTGCAACACCGATGGCGGCCCCGCAGATACAGGCGAGAGCACTCCGAGCCAGGTTTTGCAGCAACAGGGCCGACGCGCAGCAGGTTGTGAACAGGTTCTGAATGAGTGATCGAGAGTTACCCATGACTACATTGACCACCGCCACCCCGATCGCCGATGGCAAGCGCAGCTGGCTGCAGCTGATCGGCTGGGGGCTGTTCTTCGCCGTGCTTGCCTGGTCCTGGCAGGGCGCGGAAATGAACCCGCTGGCGCTGGTGCGCGATGCTGGCAACATGTCCACCTTCGCCGCCGATTTCTTCCCGCCGGACTTCAGCAACTGGCGGCACTATCTCAAGGAGATGGTGGTCACCGTACAGATCGCCCTGTGGGGCACCGTACTGGCCATCGTCTGCGCCATCCCGCTGGGCATCCTCTGTTCCGAGAACATCGTGCCCTGGTGGGTCTACCAGCCGGTACGCCGGGTGATGGATGCCTGCCGTTCGATCAACGAAATGGTCTTCGCCATGCTCTTCGTCGTCGCGGTCGGCCTCGGCCCCTTCGCCGGCGTGCTGGCGCTGTTCATCAGCACCACCGGGGTGCTGGCCAAGCTCTTCGCCGAGGCGGTCGAGGCCATCGACCCGGGCCCGGTGGAAGGCGTGCGTGCCACTGGCGCCAGCGCGCTGCAGGAGGTGATCTTCGGGGTCATCCCGCAGGTCCTGCCGCTGTGGATCTCCTACTCGCTGTACCGCTTCGAGTCCAACGTGCGCTCGGCCACGGTGGTCGGCATGGTCGGCGCCGGTGGTATCGGCGTGATCCTCTGGGAGGCCATCCGCGGCTTCCAGTTCGGCCAGACCTGCGCCGTGCTGATCGTGATCATCCTGGTGGTGAGCTCCATCGACATCCTCTCTCAACGCCTGCGCAAGCTCTTTATCTGAAGGAGAAGGAGGGCGCCTGCGTGCGCCCTTTTCGAACGATGAACTTGTCTAGACAAAACGAGCCGCTGTACCGCGAACTGGCTGGCGTGCTGCGCGAGGAACTGCAGCGCATGAGCCCGGGCGACTACCTGCCGGGTGAGATGCAACTGGCCGCGCGCTTTTCCGTCAACCGCCACACCCTGCGCCGGGCGGTGGACGAACTGGTCCTCGAAGGCCGCCTGTTGCGCCGTCAGGGCAAGGGCACCCAGGTGCTGGCCAGGCCGCTGGTCTATCCCGTGGAGGCGGGCAGCGCCTTCAGCCAGTCGCTGTCGGCCCTCGGGCACCGGGTCGAGGCACGCCTGATCGAGCGCCTGTGCCGTACCGGCAGCAGCGAGGAGTGCCGTCATCTGCAGTTGCCCGATGGCAGCGAGCTGATCGAACTGGCCACCCTGCGCCTGCTCGACGGCCAGCCGCTGAGCCTGATTCGCCACCGCTTCTGCGCCAGCCTGGCGCCGCTGCTGGCGGACTACCAGGGTGGCTCGCTGCGCCAGTACCTGGCCGAACGCGACCTGCCGCTGGTGCGCACCTTCAGCCTGATCGGCGCGCGTCTGCCCAGCCGCGAGGAGGCCGCGCACCTGCTGATGCCGCGCCATGCGCCGCTGCTCAGCGTGCTCACCCTGTCCCGCGATCCTTCTGGTCGAGCGGTGGAGCTGGCGCAGTCCAGCAGCCGCGCCGACCGCTTCCAGTACCAGGTAGCGACCTGATGGAGACCCGCATGAACGACCTTGACTCGAACACCGTCGCGCGCCAGCGCTGGATGGGGGTGTTGGCCCGCGCCGGCCAGGCCCTCGATGCCCATGAAGCGGCGCTCAGGGATAGCGCCTACCAACTGATCCGCGCGCCCGAGGTGGGCATGACCCTGGTGCGCGGGCGCATGGGCGGCACCGGCAGCGCCTTCAACCTGGGCGAGATGACCGTCACGCGCTGCGTGGTGCGCCTGGCTGACGGGCGTACCGGCTACAGCTACCTGGCCGGTCGCGACAAGCGCCGCGCCGAGCTGGCGGCCCTGGCCGATGCCCATCTGCAGGGCAGCGACCAGGCCCGCTGGCTCAGCGACCTGATCGAACCCCTGGCCCGCCAGCAGCGCGAACAGCGCCTGGCCCGGGCCGCCCGCACCGCCACCACCCAGGTGGAGTTCTTCACCCTGGTCAGAGGAGAGGATTGATGAACACGCCGCACAGCTCGCACTGGCTGCAACCGGCTTTCGATGACCCGGTGCTGGATGCCCAGGTCAGTTTTCGCGCCGCACTCAATGCCCTGGCCGAGCCAGGACAGCCGCGCACCATGGATCGCGCTCACCCACTCGGTGATCTGGCACCGGCCACCTATGGCCTGTGCCTGGCCTTTCTCGACAGCGACACGCCGCTGTGGCTGGCGCCGCGTTTCGATACGCCACTGATTCGCGCCAACCTGGCCTTTCACTGCGGCTGCCCGATCGTCGACGACCGCGAGATCGCCCTGTTCGCCCTGCTCGACGAGAGCGAGCTGGTCGATCTGTCCGACTTCGACAACGGCAGCGAGCGTTACCCCGACCAGTCCTGCACGCTGCTGATCCAGCTCGATGACCTGCACGCCGGCGCAGCCCTGCGCTGGCGCGGGCCGGGCATCAAGGACGTGCGCAGCGTCAGCCTGCAGCTGCCGGCCGGCTTCTGGCCGCAGCGCCAGGCCCGTAGCGCATTCCCGCGCGGGCTGGACTGCTTCTTCGCTGCAGGCGCCGAGGTCATCGGCCTGCCGCGCAGCACCCATGTGCTGATCGAAACCGAGGAGGCAGCCTGATGTATGTCGCCGTCAAAGGTGGCGAACGCGCCATCGACAACGCCCACCAGCTCCTGGCCAGCCGCCGTCGCGGCGATAGCAGCATCGCCGAGCTGGAGGTGGAGCAGATTCGCCAGCAACTGCCACTGGCCGTCGCCCGTGTGATGAGCGAAGGCTCGCTGTACGACGAAGAGCTGGCCGCGCTGGCCATCAAGCAGGCCGCAGGTGACCTGATGGAAGCCATCTTCCTGCTGCGCGCCTACCGCACCACCTTGCCGCGCTTCGGTGCCAGCGAGCCGCTGAACACCACGCAGATGCAGCTGGAGCGACGCATCTCCGCGACCTTCAAGGACCTGCCCGGCGGCCAGCTGCTCGGCCCGACCTTCGATTACACCCATCGCCTGCTGGACTTCGCGCTGCTGGCCGAGGGCGAGTATCCGCCGCCGCCGGCCGGCGCGCAGGACGAGCCGAGGCCCTGCCCGCGGGTGCTGGATTTCCTCGCCGAGGAGGGGCTGATGGCACGCGAACAGGACAATGCCGCGCCGGTGCCGGACATCACCCGCGAGCCGCTGGCGTTCCCCTCCAGCCGCGCCGAGCGCCTGCAGGCACTGGCGCGGGGTGACGAGGGCTTCCTCCTGGCGCTGGGCTATTCCACCCAGCGCGGCTACGGGCGCAACCACCCCTTCGCCGGGGAGATCCGCATCGGTGACATCGAGGTGTGGATGACGCCGGGCGAGCTGGGCTTCGCCGTGCCGCTGGGCGACATCGAAGTGACCGAGTGCGAGATGGTCAACCAGTTCGTCGGCGAGAGCGCCGAGCAGGCGCAGTTCACCCGTGGCTATGGCCTGGCCTTCGGCTACGCCGAACGCAAGGCCATGGGCATGGCGCTGGTCGACCGTGCCCTGCGCGCCGGCGAGTACGGCGAAGAGGTGCAGGGCCCCGCGCAGGAAGAGGAATTCGTGCTGATGCACTGCGACAACGTCGAGGCCGCCGGCTTCGTCTCGCACCTGAAGTTGCCGCACTACGTCGACTTCCAGGCCGAACTGGAACTGATCCGCAAGCTGCGTCGCCAGGCGCCGGCAGAGGAGAACCGCTGATGAACCCTTCGACCACCAGCGGCGCCCGCGAGGCGTCCGCGTACAACTTCGCCTACCTGGACGAACAGACCAAGCGCATGATCCGTCGCGGCCTGCTCAAGGCCGTGGCGATCCCCGGCTACCAGGTGCCGTTCGGCGGCCGCGAGATGCCGCTGCCCTATGGCTGGGGCACCGGTGGCATGCAGCTGACCGCCGCCATTCTCGGTCGTGACGACGTGCTCAAGGTCATCGACCAGGGCGCCGACGACACCACCAACGCAGTCTCGATCCGTCGCTTCTTCGCGCGTACCGCAGGCGTCGCCACCACCGAGCGCACGCGGGAGGCCAGCGTCATCCAGACCCGCCACCGCATTCCGGAAACGCCGCTCGCAGCCGGGCAGATCATGGTCTACCAGGTGCCGATTCCCGAGCCGCTGCGCTTCATCGAGCCGTCGGAGAGCGAAACGCGCACCATGCATGCGCTGGAGGACTACGGGGTGATGCACGTGAAGCTGTACGAGGACATCGCCACGTTCGGCCACATCGCCACGGCCTACGCCTACCCGGTGACGGTGGACGAGCGCTACGTGATGGATCCGTCGCCGATCCCCAAGTTCGACAACCCCAAGCTGGACATGAGCCCGGCACTGATGCTGTTCGGTGCCGGCCGTGAGAAGCGCCTGTACGCGGTGCCGCCCTATACCCGTGTCGTCAGCCTGGACTTCGAGGATCACCCTTTCGCCGTGCAGCAGTGGGACGAGTGCTGCGCGTTCTGTGGCAGCAGCGAGTCGTTCCTCGACGAGCTGATCGTCGACGACGCCGGCAGCAAGCGCTACGTCTGCTCCGACACCGACTACTGCCGCCAGCGCACCGAGGAGAGCCTGCAATGAGCGCCGCCGAACGTCTGCAACCTGCCCTGGAAACGGCCGAGCCGCTGTTCTCGGCGCGTGACCTGACCCGCCTGTACGGCCCGGAGAAGGGCTGCCAGGGCGTGAGCTTCGACCTCTATCCCGGCGAAGTGCTGGGCATCGTCGGCGAGTCCGGTTCGGGCAAGTCCACCTTGCTCAGCCTGCTGTCCGGGCGCTGCCTGCCGGATCGCGGCGCGGTGCGCTATCGCGGTCACACGGGGCAATGGCTCGACCTCTACAGCGCCAGCGAAGCCGAGCGGCGTACCCTGCTGCGCACCGAGTGGGGCTTCGTCGAGCAGAACCCGCGTGACGGCCTGCGCATGGCGGTGTCGGCTGGCGCCAACATCGGCGAACGGCTGATGGCCCAGGGCGTGCGCCACTACGGCGAGCTGCGCGCCGCCGGGCTCGACTGGCTGAGCCAGGTGGAGATCGACCCGGCACGCATCGATGACCTGCCGCGCACCTTCTCCGGCGGCATGCAGCAGCGCCTGCAGATCGCCCGCAACCTGGTCTCCGCGCCGCGCCTGGTGTTCATGGACGAGCCGACCGGCGGGCTGGACGTGTCGGTGCAGGCTCGCCTGCTCGACCTGCTGCGCGGCCTGGTACGCGAGCTGGACCTGGCGGTGGTGATCGTCACCCACGACCTGGCGGTGGCGCGGCTGCTCGCCGACCGACTGATGGTGATGCGCCGCTCGCATGTGGTGGAGGCGGGGCTGACCGACCAGATCCTCGACGATCCGCAGCATCCCTATTCGCAACTGCTGGTGTCGTCGGTGCTGCAGCCCTGAACGTACCGCGCACTGGGGAAACGTAGGGTGGATGACGCTCTTCTCATCCACCAGCGAATCACCACCGGTGGATGGATAAAGCGCCATCCACCCTACGACAGATGGGCGTTTCTCCCCTCTCCCGCGACTGGGGGAGGGGGCAGACCGTGCCTAGCGTATTCGAGGTGTGTATGAACAACCTGATCGAGGTCACCGGCCTCAGCAAGACCTTCACCCTGCACCAGCAGAACGGCGTCGTCCTGCAGGTGCTGCGTGACCTGAACTTCAGCGTGCGTGGTGGCGAGTGCCTGGTGCTGCACGGCCAGTCCGGCGCGGGCAAGTCGACCCTGCTGCGCACCCTGTACGGCAACTACCTGGCTGCCGGCGGCAGCATCCGCATCCGTCACCAGGGCGAAGCGGTGGAGCTGGTCGGCGCCGAGCCGCGCCAGGTGCTGGCGGTACGCCGGCAGAGCCTGGGCTACGTCAGCCAGTTCCTGCGGGTCATCCCGCGGGTCTCGACCCTGGACGTGGTGATGGAGCCGGCCCTGTCGCGCGGCTGGGCGCGCAGCGATGCCGAGGCGCGGGCCAAGGCGCTGCTGAGCCGGCTGAACATCCCCGAGGCGCTCTGGCAACTGGCGCCGGGCACCTTCTCCGGCGGCGAGCAGCAGCGCGTCAACATCGCCCGCGGCTTCATGGTCGAGTGGCCGCTGCTGCTGCTCGACGAGCCCACCGCCTCGCTGGACGAGACCAACCGCCAGGTGGTGCTGCAGCTGATCGCAGAGGCCAAGGCCGCTGGCAGCGCACTGATCGGCATCTTCCACGACCGTGCTGCCCGCGAGGCGGTGGCCGATCGTTACCTGGACATGAGCGCCGCTGCGGCGCAACCGGAGTACGTGTATGTCGTCTGAACAGATTCTCAGCAATGCCCGCATCGTCACCGCCGATCGCGAGTTCCTCGGCTCCGTGCTGCTGCGCGACGGGCTGATCGCCGCCGTCGACGAGGGCGCCAGCCAGCTGGCGCAGGCCCAGGACCTGGGGGGGGACTACCTGTTGCCGGGGTTGGTGGAACTGCACACCGACAACCTGGAGAAACACATGAGCCCGCGCCCTGGGGTGGACTGGCCATCGGCGTCGGCGGTGCTCACCCACGACGCCCAGATCGTGGCCGCCGGCATCACCACGGTGTTCGATGCGCTGTCCATCGGTGACATCAACCCGCGTGGTCGACGCATGCAGCAATTGCCGGCGATGATCGAGGCCATCGCCGCCGCCGAGGCGGCCGGGCAGACCCGCGCCGAGCACCGCCTGCACCTGCGCTGCGAGCTGTGCCACCCCGATGCGCTGAGCCTCTATCGCGATCTGGTGGAGCACCCGCTGGTGTCGCTGGTGTCGGTGATGGATCACTCGCCGGGCCAGCGCCAGTTCGCCAAGGTGGAGAAGTATCGCGAGTACTACATGGGCAAGTACCACCTGAGCCCGGCGGAGATGGAGGAGTTCCTCCAGGAACAGATCGCCAATTCGCGCCAGTACAGCGACCGCCAGCGCCGCGCCATCGTCGAGGACTGCCATGGCCGGGGCATCTCGGTGGCCAGCCATGACGACGCCACCCTGGCCCATGTGCAGGAGTCGGCCGACTTCGGCATGGCCATCGCCGAGTTCCCGACCACCCTGGAGGCGGCCGAGGCCAGCCACCAACTGGGCCTGAAGGTGCTGATGGGGGCGCCGAACGTGGTGCGAGGCGGTTCGCACTCCGGCAATATCGCCGCCGCCGAACTGGCGCGTCACGGTGTGCTGGATATCCTTTCCAGTGACTACTATCCGGCCAGCCTGCTGCACGCCGCCTGGCTGCTGGCGGGGCAGGACAACGACTATGATCTGCCTGCGGCCATCGCCACCGTGAGCCGCGCACCGGCCAGGGCGGCCGGCCTGGACGACCGTGGCGAGATTCGCGTAGGGTTGCGCGCCGACCTGCTGCAGGCCAGGGCGCATGGCGAACAGCCGGTGATCCAGCAGGTATGGCGGCAAGCACGAAGGGTGTTCTGATGCAGGGCAGGTTGATCTATCTGATGGGGCCTTCGGGCTCGGGCAAGGACAGCCTGTTGCAGGCCGCCCGTGCGCCGCTGGAGGCGCACGGCTGCCGTTTCGCCAGGCGGGTGATCACCCGTAGCGCCGAGTCGGTGGGCGAGGACGCCGTGGGCGTGACCCCGGCCGAATTCGAGCGCCTGGAAGGCGAGGGCGCCTTCGCCCTGAGCTGGCGTGCCAACGGCCTGGCCTATGGCATCCCGAGCGAGATCGACGCCTGGCTGAACAGCGGGCAGGACGTGCTGATCAACGGTTCGCGCGGCCATCTCGAGGCCGCCCGTCAGCGCTACCCGCAACTGCTGGCGATCCTCCTGCGGGTCGATGAGTCGGTACTGCGCCAACGCCTGCTGGCCCGTGGCCGGGAGACGCCGGAGCAGATCGAGCAGCGCCTGGCGCGCAGCCGCGGATTTGCCCTTGTGGGAGGGGATTTAGCCGCGACTGTCGCCGCTGAAGCGCCTCCCACGGAGTCCTTTGCAATCGTGGACAACTCCGGCCCCTTGCCACAAACCGTCAAGCGCCTGCTGCAACTGCTCGACGAGGCGCGCCAATGCGCCTGACCCTGCTCGGCACCGGCGATGCCCGCCAGGTGCCGGTGTACAACTGCAGCTGCGCGGCCTGCGACGCGGCGCAGGTCTACCCGTCACGCCGCCGCCGGCCCTGCTCGGCATTGATCGAATGCGGGACGCAGCGCTGGCTGATCGACAGCGGCCTGAGCGACCTGACCGAGCGTTTTCCGCCGCACAGCTTCAACGGCATCCTGCAGACGCATTACCACGCCGACCACGCCCAGGGGCTGCTGCACCTGCGCTGGGGCCAGGGCCTGGTGATCCCGGTGCATGGCCCGGATGACCCGGAGGGGCTGGCCGACCTGTACAAGCACCCCGGCATTCTCGATTTCAGCCAGCCCTTCGCGGCCTTCGAGCGTCGCCAGCTGGGCGAATTGACCGTCACCGCCGTGCCACTGACCCACTCCAGGCCGACCTTCGGCTACCTGTTGCAGGGGCAGGGCAGGCGCATCGCCTACCTCACCGACACCGTCGGAGTGCCCGAAGCCAGTTGCGCCGAGCTGCAGCGGGCGCCGCTGGATCTGCTGGTGCTCGATTGCTCCACCGCGCCGCAACCGGTGGCGCCGCGCAATCACAACGACCTGACCCGCGCCTTGGAGATCATCGCTCGCCTGCAGCCGGCCCATGCGGTGCTGACGCACATCGGTCACAGCTTCGATGCCTGGCTGCTGGACCACCCCGATGCCTTGCCGGCAGGTGTCAGCCTGGCCAGCGACGGCCTGGTGCTGTAGCCCGGATGCAATCCGGGGATGTGCGGGGTATGGGTGTCCGGCAGCGAATCGCTGTGGTGGATGGGTGGAGCGTCATCCACCCTAGGTTCGGGCGCCCAGCATTTCGGCCTTGCGCAGCCAGCCCTGGCGCTGCTCTTCGGTAGATGGCCGCACGGGGGCGAACTCGCTCAGGCGACGGGTCCTGATGCCGCAGAAACCGAGAATGGTGCGCACCATCTGCCGATGCGCCGGGGCGCCGTAGATCCAGCGGAAGTACCAGCGCGGCGTGTCCATGGTCACCAGCAGGTCGGCGCTGCGTCCGCTGAGCAGCTTGTCCCAGAGCTGCGAGCGATTGCGGTACTTGAAAGCGAAGCCGGGCAGGAACACGCGGTCGAAGAAGCCCTTGAGCAAGGCCGGCACGCCACCCCACCAGACGGGGTAGACGAACACCAGGTGCTCGGCCCAGTGGATCAGGCGCTGCGCTTCGAGCAGGTCCGGCTCCAGGTTCTGGCTCTGGTCATAGCCGTCGCGCAGTATCGGGTCGAACTGCATTTCCCCGAGCCTGAGCTGGCGCACCACGTGTCCCTTGCCGCGTGCGCCGTGGCTGAATGCCTCGGCCAGGGCGTGGCAGAGGCTGTCCTGCTTCGGCGAGCCGAGAACCAGCAGGATGCGCTTGCCGTCTCCTTCCAGCGGCGTTGCGCCGCTCTTGCCCTCACTCATGCCTGCCGGCTCCGAGCATGTCCTGTGGGCGTACCCACTGGTCGAACTGCTCGTCGTTCAGGTAGCCGAGCTGCAGCGCGGCCTGGCGCAGCGTGCTGCCTTCGTTGTAGGCCTTCTTGGCGATCTCGGCGGCCTTGTCGTAGCCGATGTGCGGGTTGAGCGCGGTGACCAGCATCAGGCCGTTCTCCAGGTGGGCGGCCATCTGCGCGGCGTCCGGCTGCAGGTCGGCGACGCAGTGCTGCTGGAAGTTGCGGCAGCCGTCGGCCAGCAGGCGGATCGACTGCAGCAGGTTGTGGATGATCACCGGCTTGAACACGTTGAGCTGCAGATGACCCTGGCTGGCAGCGAAGCTGATGGTGCTGTCGTTGCCCAGCACCTGGCAGGCGAGCATCGACAGCGCTTCGCACTGGGTCGGGTTGACCTTGCCGGGCATGATCGAGCTGCCCGGTTCGTTGGCGGGCAGGCGCACCTCGGCGAGACCGGCGCGCGGCCCGGAACCCAGCAGGCGCAGGTCGTTGGCCAGTTTCATCAGGGCCACGGCCAGGGTCTTCAGCGCGCCGGAAAGCTGCACCAGCGGCTCATGGCCGGCGAGGGCGGCGAACTTGTTCGGGGCGCTGGTCAGCGGCATGCCGGACAGCGCCGCCAGTTCGGCGGCCATCGCCTCGGCGAAGCCGGCCGGGGCATTCAGGCCGGTGCCGACGGCGGTGCCGCCCTGGGCCAGTTCGCACACCGCAGGCAGCGCCGCGCGGATGGCAGCCTCGGCGTGGCCGAGCTGGGCGACGAAGGCGGACAGCTCCTGGCCGAAGGTGATCGGCGTGGCGTCCATCATGTGCGTGCGCCCGGTCTTGACCAGGCTGGCGTGGCGCTGCGCCTGCTCCTGCAGGCCGTCGCGCAGTTCGGCCAGGGCCGGCAGCAGGCAATGGCGAACGTCCTGCACCGCGGCGATGTGCATGGCGGTGGGGAAGCAGTCGTTGGAACTCTGCGCGCGATTGACGTGATCGTTGGGGTGCACCGGGGTCTTGCCGCCGCGCTGGCCGCCAGCCAGTTCGTTGGCGCGGCCGGCGATCACCTCGTTGACGTTCATGTTGCTCTGCGTGCCGCTGCCGGTCTGCCAGACCACCAGCGGGAACTGCGCGTCGTGCTGGCCTTCGAGCACTTCGTCGGCGGCCTGCTCGATCAGCCGGGCGATGTCGGCTGGCAGTTCGCCGTTGCGGCTGTTGACCCGCGCAGCAGCCTTCTTGATCAGGGCCAGGGCGTGCAGCACGGCCAGCGGCATGCGTTCCTGGCCAATGGCGAAGTTGATCAGCGAGCGTTGGGTCTGCGCGCCCCAGTAGGCGTCGGTGGGGACTTCGATGGGGCCGATGCTGTCGGTTTCGGTGCGGCTCATGGCGTTCTCCGGGGCAAATGCGAGGGTGCTGGCAGTTTAGGTCGCGCTGCCGGAGACTGGTTCCGCAACTTCTCTATCGCCCCGATTACCAGCGGGCGTGAGTCTCTCCCAGCCAGCCCAGTGCGCCGTCCACCGGTACCCGCTCGCCCTTGGGCCCGCGCAGTACGCCGGTGAAATGACCGAAGTGCTGGACGGTGTTGGCATGGAACGGGCCGATCTTGGGGCAGGCCTTGTGCAGCTGGCGTGGAGCGAAGCGCAGGGATACGCGGTCGTCTTCGCTGTCCAGGCGCCAGGGGGTGAGGGGCGCGTGCGAGGTCCGCTCGATATGCATCGGGCTGCCCAGTTGCTGCACTTCGCCGCCGAACCACAGCGAGTTTTCCGACAGGCCGCTGTGGTCCAGCCAGCCCGAGCCGAAGTTGCCGGCGATGCCGCCAGCGGCGGCGAACGCGGCGCGTTGCCAGTAGCTGTTCAACGGCCAGACGCCACGGCCGAAATCGAGGGCGGCAAAACTCTGCCCCGGCGTGCAGCTATAGTGCTTGCGCCCCAGCTGCAGGCTGCCGGCGGTGGGCAGTCCCAGTTGCCGGCTGGTGGCGTGGAAGCCGCCATTCTGCATGGGCGCGACCAGGTTGACCGATTCCAGGTGGGCCGGGCGCTGGATATCCAGCGCCACCTGCATGGGCTGGCCACCGATATCGGGCGCCGCAGCCGTCAGGCGCAGGCGGCCGGAGTGCTCATCGATGCGCAGCTGCAGCCGGGAGTGGCTGAAGGAGTGGCTTTCCAGGGGCAGGTCGGGCAGTTGGCAACCGAGGGCGAAGGGGCGGAGCTGGGTGTGGGCCACTGCCTGGCCGCTTTCCAGGTCGAGGAAGTAGGCGGCGCCGTAGCCGAGGTAGTCGAGATCGGCCAGGGTCAGCGAGAGCATCCACTGCGGGGTGGTGATGCACCAGTGATTCCAGCGCTTGCGCCGTCCGGCGTGACCCCGCAGGGCGCAGTCGACCAGGGGGCGATTGGACCAGCCAATGGCTTCGTCCAGCAGCTTGCCCTTGCTGTCGCAGAGCGGCTGGAGCCGAAAGGGCGCATGTGAGGCGAAGCTGTTCATCGAGCACATCCATGTTTGTGCGCGGGCTGGCGATCAATTGCCGTGTCGAGGAGTGCGCACGCCTTGCTGGAGATAATGGCTGGAGGCAGACAGAATGCCGAGCCTGCCCAAGCATGAGCAAGTACTGGCACTTTGGCAACTGACCAGTGGGTGCGCCGGTGGGCAACACGGCTGTGAGCCAGCGCACAGTTCGTGACGCTTGAGCGAAATCGGCGCAGGGCACAAAATGCCGGCACCGTAGTCTACCCAGACTCATTCATCACCGTTGGAACCTCTCATGCCCCGTTTCCACCAGTTGTGTGCCGCCGTACTGCTCGCCGCCGGCTCGTCCCTGGCCATGGCCGATGCCGCCAGCCATGCCGCCGATGCCGAGCGCTTCCTCAAGCTGGCCCACGCTGACAAGCTGACCGTGCCGGTGTATGGCCAGGTGCAGCAGATGTTCGCCCAGCGTTTCGCCCAGGCGCCGGAAGGCAAGCAGGCCGTGCTGGAGAGCTACCAGGCCAAGGCCAATGCCGCACTGGACAAGGCCGTGGGCTGGGACAAGCTGAAGCCGGACATGGTCAAGCTCTACACCAGCAACTTCGACGAGAAGGAGCTCAAGGAGCTGATCCGCTTCTACGAGTCGCCGCTGGGGCAGAAGGTGTTGCAGAAGATGCCGATGCTGACGGCGCAATCGGCACAGATCACCCAGGGCAAGCTGGAAACCGCCGTGCCTGAGGTGAACAAGCTGCTGGCCGACATGAGCAACGAGCTCGGCCTGCCGAAACAGCCCTGATGGAGCCCAAGATGTCCAAGCAAGACCTGATCGTCACCGCCCTGGCCGGGTTGCAGCCCGAGCACCTCGAGGTGCTGGACGAGAGCCACATGCACAGCCGTGGCCTGGAAACCCACTACAAGGCGGTGATCGTCAGCCCGGCGTTCGCTGGGTTGAACGCGGTCAAGCGGCATCAGAAGGTCTATGCCACGGTCGGTGAGCTGATGGGCCAGATCCACGCCCTGGCGCTGCACACCTACACCCCGGAGGAGTGGGCCGCGCAGGGCACGGCGCCCGCTTCGCCGACCTGCCGCGGCGGGCATTGACCTGGCCCGGATGAAACCTGCAGCAGCATTGCCGCAGATTTCTCGGGCGGCGCTGCGCTCAATCAGGTCAATGCCGGGCTAGCCGAAGACGCAATCCGGGGCGGCGAGCATTTCCGGATTGCATCCGGCTACGCGGCAGGCTGTCGCGCCCTGTCGCCAACTTGCCCCGCTGATTGGCCGCTTTGCTACAATCGCCCCCGCGCCGGCCCATGCCGGCGTTTTTCATGTCACCCGGTCCGCCCTTTACGTGGGCGACTACTGAGAGAACTGTTCATGACTGACAAGATCGTCGTGGCGGCGCTGTATAAATTCGTCTCCCTGGCGGATTATCAGGCGCTGCGCGAACCCCTGCTGCAAACCCTGCTCGACAACGGCATCAAGGGCACCCTGCTGCTCGCCGAAGAGGGCATCAACGGCACCGTTTCCGGCACCCGCGCGGCCATCGACGCGCTGCTCGCCTGGTTCCGCCAGGATGCCCGTCTGGCCGATATCGATCACAAGGAATCCTACTGCGACGAACAGCCGTTCTATCGCACCAAGGTCAAGCTGAAGAAGGAGATCGTCACCCTCGGTGTGCCGGGCGTCGATCCCAACCAGCGTGTCGGTACCTACGTCGAGGCCAAGGACTGGAATGCCCTGATCAGCGACCCCGAGGTACTGCTGATCGATACGCGCAACGACTACGAGGTGTCGATCGGTACCTTCGAGGGCGCGATCGACCCCAGGACCAAGACGTTCCGCGAGTTTCCCGAGTACATCCGCCAGCACTTCGACCCGAGCAAGCACAAGAAGGTGGCGATGTTCTGCACCGGCGGCATCCGCTGCGAGAAGGCCTCCAGCTACATGCTCGGCGAAGGTTTCGAGGAGGTGTACCACCTCAAGGGCGGCATCCTCAAATACCTCGAGGACGTACCGCAGGAAGAGACCAAGTGGCAGGGCGACTGCTTCGTCTTCGACAACCGCGTGACCGTGCGCCACGACCTGTCGGAAGGCGACTACGATCAGTGCCATGCCTGCCGCACGCCGATTTCCGTGGAAGAGCGCCAGTCCGAGTTCTACAGCCCGGGCGTCAGTTGCCCGCATTGCTGGGACTCGCTGCCGGAGAAGACCCGTGAAGGCGCGCGCGAGCGGCAGAAGCAGATCGAGCTGGCGCGTCAGCGTAACCAGCCACACCCGATTGGCCGAGACCCCCGCCAACTGAACGAGGCCTGAAGCATGACCAGCCGCCTGCTCTACGTGATGGACCCGATGTGTTCCTGGTGCTGGGGCTTTGCGCCCGTCGCCGAAGCGCTTGCCGAGCAGGCCGCCGCAGCCGGTGTTGCGCTGCAGATCGTGGTAGGTGGCCTGCGGCGCGACCAGATTGCGGTCGATACGGCAGCGCGGGTGCGTTACCTGGGGTACTGGCAGGCGGTCAATGCCAGCACCGGGCAGCTGTTCGACTTCGAGCGCGGCCTGCCGGAGGGCCTGGTGTACGACACCGAGCCGGCCTGTCGCGCCCTGGTCACCGCACGCAGCCTGGATGCGGACAGTGCCTGGACACTGCTCAAGCTGATCCAGCAGGCCTTCTACACCGAGGGTGCCGATGTCACCCAGGCCGGCGTGCTGGTGCAACTGGCGGAGCAGGCGGGCATCCCGCGCATCGAGTTCGCCGAGGCGTTCGACAGCCAGGCGATGCACGATGCCACGCTGGCCGACTTCACCTGGGTGCAGGACCTCGGCATCGCCGGCTTTCCCACCCTGCTCGCCGAGCGCGACGGCCAGCTGGCGCTGCTGACCAACGGCTATCAGCCGCTGGAAGCCCTGTCACCCCTGCTGGGACGCTGGCTGGAGCGTGCCGGCCATGCCTGATAGGTTGAGCTGGGCGCAGATTCGGCGCCTGGCCCTGCGTCACAAGAAGGCGCTGCTGCTGGCCAACCTGGTGGCGGTGCTGGCGACCCTGTGCAGCGTACCGATTCCCCTGTTGTTGCCGCTGCTGGTCGACGAAGTGCTGCTGCATGATGGCAACGCCGCGCTCCAGGTGATGGACCGTTTCCTGCCGGCCGGCTGGGAAACGGCGGCCGGCTACATCGGCCTGATGCTGTTGCTGACCCTGCTGCTGCGCAGCTCCGCGCTGATCTTCAACGTGTTGCAGGCGCGCCTGTTCGCCAGGTTGTCGAAGGACATTGTCTATCGCATCCGCGTGCGCCTGATCGAGCGCCTCAAGCGCATTTCCCTCGGCGAGTACGAGAGTCTGGGCGGCGGCACCGTGACCACCCACCTGGTCACCGACCTGGACACCCTGGACAAGTTCGTCGGCGAGACCCTGAGCCGCTTTCTGGTGGCGATGCTGACCCTGCTCGGCACGTCGGCCATCCTCATCTGGATGCACTGGCAGCTGGCGCTGCTGATCCTCCTGTTCAACCCGCTGGTGATCTACGCCACGGTGCTGCTGGGCAAGCGCGTCAAGCACCTGAAGAAGCTGGAGAACGACAGCACCTCGC
Source organism: Pseudomonas sp. BMW13 (assembly GCF_013357275.1). NCBI lineage: Bacteria > Pseudomonadati > Pseudomonadota > Gammaproteobacteria > Pseudomonadales > Pseudomonadaceae > Pseudomonas > Pseudomonas sp. BMW13. The sequence continues at coordinate 24,374 of NZ_SUKD01000015.1, forward strand.
GCTTCACCCAGGCGCTGACCGAAACCCTGGAAGCGATTCAGGAAGTGCGCGCCGGCAACCGCCAGGGGTATTTCCTCGGGCGTCTCGGCGGCCGTGCCCGCGAGGTGCGTGACTATGCCGTGGCCTCGCAGTGGAAGAGCGATGCGTCCAGCCGCGCCAGTGGCCTGCTGTTCCAGTTCGGCATCGATGTGTTCCGCGCGGCGGCGATGCTCACCGTGCTGTTCTCCGACCTGTCCATCGGCCAGATGCTCGCCGTGTTCAGCTACCTGTGGTTCATGATCGGCCCGGTCGAGCAGCTGCTCAGCCTGCAGTACGCCTTCTATGCCGCGGGCGGTGCGCTGACGCGCATCAACGAGCTGCTGGCGCGCCAGGACGAGCCGCAGTACGTCGGCCAGGTCGACCCGTTCAAGGGCCGCGACACCGTCGGCATCGAGGTACAGGGGCTGACCTTCGCCTATGGTGACGAACCGGTGCTGGACCGTCTCGACCTGTCCATCGGCCCCGGCGAGAAGGTGGCCATCGTCGGCGCCTCGGGCGGCGGCAAGAGCACCCTGGTGCAGCTGCTGCTCGGCCTGTACACGGCGCAGGCCGGCACCATTCGCTTCGGCGGCAGCAGCCTGGAGGAAATCGGTCTGGACTGCGTGCGCGACAACGTCGCCGTGGTGCTGCAGCATCCGGCGCTGTTCAACGATACGGTGCGCGCCAACCTGACGATGGGTCGCGAGCGCAGCGACGAAGCCTGCTGGCAGGCGCTGCGTATCGCCCAGCTGGCCGACACCATCGCGCTGCTGCCGCAGGGCCTCGACAGCGTGGTCGGGCGCAGCGGCGTGCGCCTGTCCGGCGGGCAGCGCCAGCGCCTGGCGATTGCCCGCATGGTGCTGGCCGAGCCCAAGGTGGTGATCCTCGACGAAGCCACCTCGGCGCTGGACGCCGCGACCGAATATGCCCTGCACGAAGCCCTGGCGCAGTTCCTCGAGGGGCGCACCACGCTGATCATTGCCCACCGCCTGAGTGCGGTGAAGCAGGCCGACCGCGTGCTGGTGTTCGATGGCGGCAGCATCGCCGAGGATGGCGACCACCAGCAGCTGATCGCCGAGGGCGGGCTGTACGCCAAGCTGTACGGGCACCTGCAGCAGGGCTGAGCCGGCAGGGGCTTTGGCGCGGCGCTGCAAGCAGGTTTTCGTGGCTGCAGCGGAATGCCGCCCAGCCGCTCCTGCAGGTGGGCGATGTTGACTGAGCGCTGCCACTGAGGCCCCGGATTTCATCCGGGCTACAGCGCGGCTCGAATCAGGTAGCCCGGATGCAATCCGGGGCGCCGTGCAGGCGGATACCCGCGGGCGCTGGCCTGTCGCGGCTGAATCCCCTCCCACGTGGGGTGTCCGGCTGCTCTGTTTCGTTCAGTAGCGTCGTAGGAGCGGCTTCAGCCGCGATGCTCTTTTGCACACCCGGTCCCCGCAGATTGCATCCGGGCTACCGCTTCGTAGCCCGGATGCAATCCGGGGCGCTGTGCAGGCAGATACCCGCGGGCACTGGCCTGTCGCGGCTGAAGCCCCTCCCACGTGGGGGGCCGTGAGGCGGGTATCTGCGAGTGCTTGTCTCAGGCGCTGGTCTTCAGCGCCTTGCCCAGTTCCTCGAACAGCGTCTGCACCGAGCGCAAGGCGCGGCAGTCGGGGCGGGTCAGCAGCCAGAGTTCGGTGTCGCAGCCGGCCAGGGGTTCGCTGAGCGCCCGCAGGTCGGGCTGGCTGCGCAGGACGAAGTCGGGCAGGGCGGCAACGCCGAGCCCGGCACGGGTCAGCTGAGACACGGCGTACATGCTGCTGCAGCGGTAGCTGGGCATGACCCCCGGCAATTCGCGCAGGCGCCAGAGCACGGTGGTGTGGTCCGGCATCGACTCGTCCGGGGCGATCCAGCTCTGCCGCGCCAGGTCGCTGCGGTCCTGCCGGTCGTCACGTGCGCAGACCACGTAGGACACCTGCGCCAGCCGCCGGCCAACCAGGTGCTCCGGTGGCTGGTTGGTCAGGCGCAGCGCCAGGTCGGCATCGCGCCTGCTCAGGTTGGCGAAGTCGTTGGAGGTCACCAGCTCCAGCGACAGCGCCGGGTAGTTGGGCATGAAGCGCGCCAGTGCCGGCAGCAGCAGGCTGCTCAGGACCGCGTCGGTGCAGGTCAGGCGCACCGTGCCGCTGACCACGTGCTTGCCCTGTTCCAGGGCCACGCGGGCGGCGTCCAGTGCCTGTTCGGCGTGCTCGGCCTGCTCGGCCAGGGCCCGCGCGGTCTCGCTGGGCTCGTAGCCGCGCCGGCTTTTCTCGAACAGCGCCACGCCCAGTGCGGCCTCCAGCCGCCGTACGGCGCGAAACACCGTCGAGACGTCCACCTGCAGCAGTTCGGCGGCACGGGCCAGGGAGCGGCCACGCACCAGGGCGAGTACCAGGGAAAGGTCGGCGTGGTCGATCTGATATTGCATCGCTGCAATTCCTGCTTGTCAGTTTGCCAATTATTATTGCGTAAGCGCCCTCTTATAGTGGCAGGTAAACCGCCATGCAAGAGGGGGAGATGCGCATGTACAGCAAGTGTCGAGTCAGGGTCGCCCTGGTGGGTGAATTCAATGCGGCGATCACCGCGCACCGGGCCATTCCCGAGGCGCTGCGGCTAGCTGCCGAAGCCCTGGGCGTGGCGGTCGAACACGACTGGCTGGGCACCGACAGCATCGTCGACGATGCGGCCCTGATGGCCTATGACGGCATCTGGTGCGTACCGGGCAGCCCCTATGTCAGTGCCGACGGGGCATTGCGTGCGATCCGCTTCGCCCGTGAGCAGGGCGTACCGTTCCTCGGCACCTGCGGCGGTTTCCAGCATGCGCTGCTCGAATACGCGCGCAATCGCCTGGGCTGGGCGGATGCCGAACACGCCGAGCTGTCGCCGCAGGCGCAGACGCCGTTGATCGCGCCGCTGGCCTGTGCCCTGCAGGATGTCAGCGAGCGTGTGCACCTGGTTTCGGGATCGCGTATCGCCGAGCTGTACGGTGTGCGCGAAATCAGCGAGCAGTACCTGTGCCGTTATGGCCTGGTCGATGCTTTCGTCGAGCCACTGATGGCGCAGGCGCTGAAGGCCTCCGGGCATGACGAGGCGGGTGCGGTGCGCGCCATCGAGCTGGAGGACCATCCGTTCTTCATCGCGACCCTGTTCCAGCCCGAGCGGGCCGCACTGCAAGGTCGCCTGCCGCCGCTGGTGGCCGGGCTGGTCGGGGCCTGCGCGGTGCAATCGGTGCACGAGGCCCATCTGGAGCAGGCTTCGTGATCGCGGCCACGCCGGAGCCTCCCTATTACGTGGTGATGTTCACCTCGCAGCGGACGCCGGTCGATGCCGGCTACGCCGAGGCGGCGCAGCGCATGCTCGAACTGGCCGCCCGGCAACCTGGCTTTCTCGGCGTGGAGTCGGCGCGCAGCGACGGGCTGGGGATCACCCTGTCGTACTGGCAGAGCGAGGAGGCCATTCGCGCCTGGCGCGAGCATGCCGAACACACGCAGGTCCGCGAGCATGGACGCAGCACCTGGTACACGGCTTTCGTCACGCGCGTGGCCAAGGTGGAGCGCGCCTACGCTTTCGCGCGCCCGGACTGACGGCCGCGGCAAGCCCACTCGCCAGGCTGTAAAGAAAAGCTTACGTTTTACGGGGCTGTGGATGCTCCGCCCGCCAGGTTTTCAGGGCTGTAAGGAATAATTGCCATTGCTGCACCCGGCCACCGCGGCGAGATGCCGCAAGCCATCTTGAGAGCGGCTCTGCGCTCGGTTGTCATGAGGTTGTCCGCAACGCATTCGTGCGCTTGCCATAACAATGACAATCAGGAGGCAGAATGAACGCCGTGGCCAAGATCGAGCAGCACAACCCCATCGGGACCGACGGTTTCGAGTTCGTCGAATTCACCGCGCCGAGCGCCGAAGGCATCGAGCAACTGCGTCAGTTGTTCACGGCCATGGGCTTTACCGAAACCGCCAAGCATCGTTCGAAGGAAGTCTGGCTGTTCCAGCAGAACGACATCAACATCGTCCTCAATGGCAGCCCTACCGGCCATGTCCGTGCCTTCGGCGAGAAACACGGGCCGAGTGCCTGCGCCATGGCGTTCCGCGTGAAGAATGCGGCTCAGGCGGCTACCTACGTCGAGCAGCAGGGCGCCACGCTGGTCGGCAGTCACGCCAACTTCGGCGAACTGAACATCCCCTGTGTCGAGGGTATCGGCGGCTCCTTGCTGTACCTCGTGGATCGCTATGGCGACAAGAACATCTACGACGTCGACTTCGAGTACATCGAAGGCCGTAGCCCCAACGACAATGCTGTCGGCCTGCAGTGCATCGACCACCTGACCCACAACGTGCGTCGCGGCCAGATGGACGTGTGGTCCGGCTTCTACGAGCGCATCGCCAACTTCCGCGAGATTCGCTACTTCGATATCGAGGGCAAGCTCACCGGCCTGTTCTCCCGCGCCATGACCGCGCCTTGCGGCAAGATCCGCATCCCGATCAACGAGTCGGCCGACGACAAGTCGCAGATCGAGGAATTCATCCGCGAATACCATGGCGAGGGTATCCAGCACATCGCCCTGAGCACCGACGACATCTACGCCACCGTGCGCCAGCTGCGCGCCAATGGCGTGGACTTCATGACCACCCCGGAGACCTACTACGAGAAGGTCGACAGCCGCGTCGCCGGTCATGGCGAGCCACTGGACCAGCTGCGCGAGCTGAACCTGCTGATCGATGGCGCACCGGGCGATGACGGCATCCTGCTGCAGATCTTCACCAACACGGTGATCGGCCCGATCTTCTTCGAGATCATCCAGCGCAAGGGTAACCAGGGCTTCGGCGAGGGCAACTTCAAGGCGCTGTTCGAATCCATCGAAGAGGACCAGCTGCGGCGCGGCGTGATCAAGGCCGAGGAGTGATCCCATGAGCCGCAAATGGATCAGCTTTCCCCTGCGTGAGGGTGATTGTTCGCGGCAGGCGCATTGCGACCTGCCGCAGGACACCTACGAGCGCGAGATGGGCCGCGAGGGGTTCTTCGGCCCCACCGCACACCTGCATCACAAGCATGCGCCGACGGGCTGGATCGACTGGGAAGGGCCGCTGCGCCCGCACGCCTTCGACTTCAACGAGGTGCCCTGCGAGCGAGACTGCCCGCTGGCTGCGCCGCTGACCCTGCACAATGCCGACGTCAAGTTGCGCGTCTGGCGTACCCACGGCGCCATGCGCCACCTGGTGCGCAACGCCGATGGCGACGAGCTGCTGTTCGTCCATGAAGGGGCCGGGCACCTGTATTGCGACTTCGGCCATCTGCCGTACCGTGACGGCGATTACCTGCTGATCCCGCGCGGTACCGCCTGGCGCATCGAGGCGAGCACGCCGAGCTACTTCCTGCTGATCGAGAACACCGACGGTGCCTACCAGCTGCCGGACAAGGGCCTGCTCGGCCCGCAGGCGATCTTCGACCCGGCGGTGCTGGAGCATCCGCACATCGACGATGCCTTCAAGGCGCAGCAGGACGAGAACACCTGGCAGATCCGCATCAAGCGGCGCGACCAGATCAGTACCGTGACCTATCCCTACAACCCGCTGGACGTGGTCGGCTGGCATGGCGACAACACCGTGGTGCGTCTCAACTGGCGCGACATACGCCCGCTGATCAGCCATCGCTACCACCTGCCTCCGTCGGTGCACACCACCTTCGTGGCCAACGGTTTCGTGATCTGCACCTTCACCCCACGCCCGGTGGAGTCCGATGCGGGCGCGCTCAAGGTGCCGTTCTTCCACAACAACGACGACTACGACGAGGTGCTGTTCTACCACCGTGGCAACTTCTTCAGCCGCGACAACATCGAGCAGGGCATGGTCACGCTGCACCCGTGCGGCTTCCCCCATGGCCCGCATCCCAAGGCGCTGAAGAAAAGCCAGGTCGATCCGGCGACCTTCATCGACGAGGTGGCGGTGATGATCGACACCCGTCGTGCGCTGGAGGTGGGCGAGGCCGCCGCAGCCGTGGACGTGCCCGAGTACGTCAATTCCTGGCGCGCGCCGGGTACCCAGGGTTAAGGGGCGGGCATCGATCGCCCCGCTCCCACGAGAGGGAGCGGGGCTGCCCGCACGCCAACAGACGAATAGGTAGCAAGCATGAAACTCGCATCACTGAATCAGGGTCGCGACGGTGTTCTCGTCGTGGTCTCCCGTGACCTGAGCCGCGCTGTGCGCGTGCCGCAGGTCGCCGCCACCCTGCAGGCCGCACTGGACGACTGGAACGCGCTGCGGCCCAGGCTGGAGGCGGTCTATCAGCGTCTCAACGACGGTATGGAGGAGGGCGCCTTCGCCTTCGACCAGGCGGCCTGTCACAGCCCGCTGCCGCGTGCCTACCACTGGGCCGATGGCAGTGCCTACGTCAATCACGTGGAGCTGGTACGCAAGGCCCGCGGCGCCGAGATGCCGGAAAGCTTCTGGCATGACCCGCTGATGTACCAGGGCGGTGCCGATGCCTTCATCCCACCGCACAGCCCGATTCGCCTGGCCGACGCAGCCTGGGGCATCGATCTGGAGGCCGAACTGGCGGTGGTCACCGACGACGTGCCGATGGGTGCCACGCCGGCCGAAGCGGCGGGCCACATCCGCCTGCTGATGCTGGTCAACGACGTGTCGCTGCGCAACCTGATCCCCGGCGAACTGGCCAAGGGCTTCGGTTTCTACCAGAGCAAGCCGTCGTCGAGCTTCTCGCCGGTGGCCGTGACCCCGGACGAACTGGGCGACAGCTGGAGGGATGGCAAGGTGCATCGGCCGCTGGTGTCGCACATCAACGACGCGCTGTTCGGCCAGCCGAACGCCGGCGTGGACATGACCTTCAACTTCCCGACCCTGGTCGCCCATGCCGCCAAGACCCGTCCGCTGGGGGCCGGCAGCATCATCGGCTCGGGCACCGTGTCGAACTACGACCGCAGCGCCGGTTCTTCCTGCCTGGCGGAAAAACGCATGCTGGAGATCGTCGAGCAGGGCGAGGCGAAGACGCCTTTCCTGGCCTTCGGTGACCGGGTACGTATCGAGATGTTCGACGCCAGCGGCCAGAGCATCTTCGGTGCCATCGATCAGGTGGTGGAGCGTTACGACGCCCGCTGATCCGTCGGCGCGACTGCAGGAGCGGCTTTCGCCGCGATGTTCGGTTGAATCGCGGCTGCAGCCGCTCCCACGCAGGTTGCGTTTCGAAAGGAATTCGCAATGTTGAAACTCTATGGCTACTGGCGCTCCAGCGCCGCCTACCGCGTGCGTATCGCCCTCAATCTCAAGGGCCTGGCCTATCAGCAGTTGCCGGTGCACCTGCTGCGTGACGGTGGCGAGCAGCATGCCGCCGAATACCGCGCACTGAACCCGCAAGGCCTGCTGCCGCTGCTGGTCGACGAACAGAATGGTGGCGTGCGCATCGCCCAGTCGCTGGCGATCCTCGAGTACCTGGAAGAGATCTTCCCGGTACCCTCGCTGTTGCCCGCCGATCCGGCCGAACGTGCGCAGGTCAGGGCGCTGGCCCTGCACATCGCCTGCGACGTGCATCCGCTGAACAACCTGCGCGTGCTGCAATACCTGGGCAACCAGCTGGGCGCCGACGACGCGGCGAAGAACGCCTGGTACCGGCACTGGGTCGCGCTGGGCCTGGCCGCGGTGGAGGAAGGGCTGGCGCCGTTCGACGGGCGCCTGTCGCTCGGCGCGCATCCGGGTTATCTGGAAGCCTGTCTGATCCCGCAGCTGTATAATGCGCGGCGTTTTAACTGTGACCTTGCCGCGTACCCACGCATTGTCGCCATGGCGGCGCGCTGCGAACCCCTGGAGGCCTTCCGACTGGCCGCCCCGGAGGTGCAGCCCGACGCTCAGTGACACCTCCGGCTTTCATCCAAGCCTTGCATTCCGCCGTGCCACAAGCACGGCGGGTCCGATCCCGTCACAGATAAAAACAAACAGGTGACGCATGACTCGTGAAAAACCGAAGAATCTCTGGCTCTCGCGCTGGGGCTTCATCCTCGCAGCAACCGGCTCGGCCGTCGGCCTGGGCAATATCTGGAAATTCCCCTATATCACCGGTGAGTACGGCGGCGGTGCCTTCGTGCTGATGTACCTGGCGTGCATCCTGGCCATCGGCATTCCGGTGATGATGACCGAGATCGCCATCGGCCGGCGTGGCCGTGGCAGCCCCATCGACGCCATCGGCCGCGTGGTGCGCGAGAACAACGGCAGCCCGCTGTGGAAGGCCGTCGGCGGCATGTCCATGCTCGCCGGCTTCATGATCCTGTGTTTCTACGTGGTCGTCGCCGGCTGGGCCTTCGCCTACACCTGGAAGATGCTCGACGGCTCCCTGGCGGCCACCAGCGTGGAAGCGCTCGGTGGGGTGTTCGAGGCGCATAACGCCAACCCCTGGCAGCTGGGTGGCTGGAGCGTGCTGGTGGCGCTGCTGACCCTGTGGATCGTGGCCAAGGGCGTGCAGAAGGGCATCGAGAATGCGGTGCGCTGGATGATGCCGGGCCTGGCCCTGATGCTCATCGTGCTGGTCGGCTATGCCCTGACCAGCGGCAGCTTCAGCGCCGGCTTCGGCTTCCTGTTCCATTTCGATGCCTCGAAGATCACGGGCGAAGCGCTGCTGGCGGCGCTGGGCCATGCCTTCTTCACCCTGAGCCTGGCCTCCGGGGCGATCCTCACCTACGGCTCCTACATCCCCGACGGCCAGTCCATCGCCCGCACCACCTTCATGGTGGCCATCTGCGACACCTGCGTGGCGCTGCTCGCCGGCCTGGCGATCTTCCCGATCATCTTCGCCAACGGCATGAGCCCGAGCGCGGGCCCGGGGCTGATCTTCATGAGCCTGCCGCTGGCGTTCCAGCAGATGCCGTTCGGCACAGCCTTCGGCGTGCTGTTCTTCGCCATGGTGTCGATCGCTGCGCTGACCTCGGCGATCTCCATGATCGAGGCCACCGTGGCCTACCTGAACGAGAAGCACGGCGTCAGTCGCCTGCGTGCCGCGATGGTGTCCGGGGCGGTGCTGCTGCTGATCAGCCTGCTGGCGATGCTGTCGTTCAACCTGCTGTCCGGCTGGACGCCGCTGGGCAAGAACTTCTTCGACTGGCTGGACTACCTGACCTCGCGCTGGATGATGCCCCTGGGCGGTATCTTCATGGTGATTCTCGCGGGCTATGCGCTGCGTGGCGAGATCATGCGCGATGAGCTCGACCTGCCGCCGGCCGGCTATGCGCTGTGGCTGTTCATGGTGCGCTACGTCAGCCCCGTGCTGATCATGGTGGTGTTCCTGCATGCGCTGGGCTGGCTGCTGTTCGACCCGGTCGCGCAGTGGTACTGGATCGCCGGTGCCATCGGCGCTCTGGCCGTGGTGGGTGAGGTATTGCGTCCACGCGTGATGCCGGTGCTTGCCGGCCGCTGAACACGGACAGGCAGGGTGTCAGCCAAGGCGCAGCTTCTGATGGAGCTGCGCCTTTTTCATTTGCCGCATGGCGCGCGGCAGGGGGCGGGAAGTCGCCAGTTATACGGCGCCAGTAAGCGGATATTTGCCGAAATGCGCCTGCCGGCGAGCGGGCAGTGGCTATCCTCAGACTGTGCGTTTGGCCAATTGCCAGCACTCAAGCGGTGCCAGGTACCTGCCGATACGTTGTTCTCGGCATGGCACAGCAGTTGCCTGTTCAGTCGATCAGGTCGCACCCACGAGGTGCGGCTGCAATAAGAAGAACTGGAGCGACCCCCATATGTTCAAGCCTGCCGCGCGTCTGTTTGCCAACCTTGCCGTGGGCAAGAAACTCCTCATCGGTTTCGGCCTCGTGCTGCTGCTCACCGCCGCCATGACCGGCAGTGGTTATCTCGCCGTCCAGGCGGTGCTCCAGGGGCACGCGCAGGTCGGCCAGCTGGCGCAGGTCAATCAGGAAATCCTCCAGGCGCGTCGTCTGGAGCGCAACTTCGCCATCGAGCAGAGCCCGGAGAGCGCCGAGCGTGTGCGCGAGAGCCTGCGCAAGGTGCAGGGTATGCTCGAGCAACTGGCGCAGCAGAGCGTGGAAAGCAGCCGCGTACAGACCATGCAGCAGGCCACCGCCGAATACCTCAAGCAGTTCGACAACTACGTCGAGCAGCAGGGCAAGGCGCGCGAAGCCCGCCAGGACATGCGCACCGCTGCCGCCGAGGCGCGCGACCAGTTCGAAGTGATCGAACTGGACATGTATGACGCCGTGCGCGAACTGCGCCTGCAAGGTGACCGGCTGCGCGGCAGCGATCCGCTGACCCTGGCGGAAACCGCCTCCGGCCTGAGCAAGCGCATGCTCGATCTGCGCGGCCAGGAAAGCCTCTACATCATCGACGGCTCACCCAAGGCGCTGGAAGAGTGGGAGTACGTCAGCGAAGACCTGCAGACCGTCGCCCGCAGCCTCACCGTCTGGCTCAACGACGATCAGAAGGCGGCCATCGATACCGCCTTGCAGGCACTGACCCTGTACCAGCGCTCCTTCCTCTACTACCAGCAGCTGCGCGAACAGAACCATACGACTGAGAAGGCCATGATCGAGCGCGCGCGCTCGGTGGTCGACCTGGCGGACTCGGCCCAGGTCAGCGCTGAGCAGAGCATGCTCGGTGGCAGCCAGCGCGCCTTGCTGATGCTCGGCGTCATGGGCGCTGCGGCCATCGTGCTGGGTATCTGTGCCGCTTTGCTGATCACCCGCCTGATCGTCGGCCCGCTGCGCCAGAGCGTGAGCTTCGCCCAGCGTATCGCCTCCGGTGATCTCAGCCAGGACATCCCGCAGGACCGCCGCGACGAGGTCGGGCAACTGCTCGCGGCGATGCAGGACATGACCCTGAGCCTGCGCAACCTGGTGGGCCGCATCGGCGGTGGCGTCGGGCAGATCGCTGCAGCGGCCGATCAGCTGTCGGCGATCACCGCGCAGACCAGCGCCGGTGTGCAGACGCAGAAGCTGGAAACCGAGCAGACCGCCACGGCCATGCACCAGATGGCCGCCACCGTGCAGGAAGTGGCGCAGAACGCCGAGCAGGCTTCGCTGGCCGCGCGTGACGCGGACCTGGAGGCGCAGCAGGGCAATCGCGTGGTGCAGCAGGCCGTCGAGCAGATCGACAGCCTGGCCGGTGAAGTGGAGCACTCCGCTGAGGCCATCGCCGCGCTGAACAAGGAGAGCGCACGCATCGGCAGCGTGCTGGAAGTGATCCGCAACGTCGCCGAGCAGACCAACCTGCTGGCGCTCAATGCCGCCATCGAGGCGGCGCGTGCCGGCGAGCAGGGGCGCGGCTTCGCGGTGGTCGCCGATGAGGTACGGGCGCTGGCCAAGCGTGCGCAGGACAGCACCGAGGAAATCGAGACCCTGATCGCCAGCCTGCAGCGCATGGCCAAGGACGCCGTGCAGCAGATGGACAGCAGCCGCGACCTGACCCGCCGCACCGTGGAGCTGGCCGGCGAGGCGGGGGATGCCCTGGGGCGCATCACGCAGGCGGTCAGCACCATCGAGCAGATGAACCAGCAGATCGCCGCGGCTGCCGAAGAGCAGAGCGCGGTGGCCGAGGCGATCAACGAGAGCGTCACCCGGGTGCGCGACATCGGCGAGCAGAGCGCCACGGCGACCGAGCAGACCGCTTCCTCCAGTGCCGAGCTGGCGCGTCTGGGCGTGGAACTGCAGGGCCTGGTCGGGCAGTTCCGTACCTGAGTGACCCGCTTGCGGCTGCCTGATCAGGCAGCCGGGCTGAAGCGCTGGCCCGATATCGCCGGGTGATAGAGCGGCTGGACCTTGTTGCCGGCAGGGTCCAGCAGGTGAAAGCTGCGCGCGCCGTCGCCATGCTCGAACGGGCTGTCCAGCAGCGTCACGCCGCAGGCCTTGAGGTAGTGGTACCAGGCATCCAGCTCCTCGACGCTGTCGACGATGAACCCGTAATGATCGACCAGCGGCACGCCATGGCTCTCGGCGTAGGCGCGGCCGAGCGAAAGGTTGTCGTTGCCACAGGTCAGGTAGACCAGGTCCTCGTTGGCGCGATGCAGCAGTTGCATGCCCAGCACATCCACATAGAAACGCTCGCAGGCTTCCAGGTTGGGTACCAGCAGGGCCAGGTGGCGCAGGCCATTGAGGCGGGACGGGCGTTCGAGCATTTCTTTGCACTCCGTTATGTATACAATAATTATTCAAATATAAAACATATTGGAGGGTGCAGTGTACGTGCTATTGCTCAAGACCAGACTCAAGCCTGGCCGGTTCGACACGTTCATGTCTGCCATGCAGGTCAACGCCGCCGCCTCGGTGCGTGATGAGCCGGGCTGCCTGACCTTCGACCTGATGCGTGACCGCAGCGATCCCGATCTGGTCTGGCTGTACGAGGTGTATGTCGACGAGGCGGCTTTCCAGGCACATACGCACACTGCGCATTTCCTGGCCAGCCGCCCGCTGGTGGAGCCACTGATCGAGCGTCAGGACGCTATCGAGGCCGATATGCTGGCGCTCAATCCGTCGCGCTGAAGGGCGCACGGCCAGCCGCGGGCGTGATGCGCAGCGCGACCGCCGGCACAGCCTTCAGCCCAGGTGAAATCCGCCGTCGATGGGGATGACCGTACCGGTCATGTAGGCACCTGCGCTGCCGGCCAGGGTCAGGGCCAGGGCGGCCATCTCTTCCTCACGGCCCCAGCGCTGCATCGGAATCACGGCGGTATCGGCGGCCAGGGCGGCTTCATCCTCGGCGATGAAGCGGGTCATCTTGCTCGGGAAGCGCCCCGGAGCGATCACGTTGACGTTGATATGCTCGCTCACCAGTTCCTTGGCCAGCATGCGTGACAGCTGATGCAGGGCGGCCTTGCTCGGTCCGTAGGCATAGGCCTGTTCGCCCATGGCGCTGATGCCGGCCACCGAACCGATGTTGATCACCCGCGCCGGGCACGCTGCCGAGCCAGCCTCGCGCAGCAGGGGCAGCATCTGCTGGATGCAGCCGAACACCGAGGTAACGTTGAGCTGCATGACCTTCTCCCAGCCCTTGGCCGGGTAGCTCTCCAGCGGCGCGCCCCAGGTGGTGCCGGCATTGTTGACCAGGATATCCAGACGCTGGATGCGTTCGCCCAGCTCCCGCGCCAGCGCCTGCACGCCTTCTTCGCTGGCCAGGTTGGCGGCGATGCCGGTGCACTGGCCGAGCTGCGACAGCTCGGCGGCGGTCTGTGCGCAGGCCTCGCCGTCACGTGCGCAGACATAGACATGGGCGCCGGCTTCGACGAAGGCCTTGGCGATCATCAGGCCGATGCCGCGGGTGCCGCCGGTGACCAGGGCGGTACGCCCGGCAAGAGAAAAGTACGGATGCATGAAAAGGCCTCGCAGGATATTGAGGCCTTCACCCTAGGGCGTTGCAGCAGGTAAAGCAGGCATCATTGCCAACCGAAATGCCTGCTCATGTGTCTGATCAGGTGGCGGCCGTCTGCACATCGAGTACCCGAATTCGCCCCGGCTCCGGGTAGTGCCAGTGCACGTCCAGGTCCCAGAAGCGCGCGCCGTAGCGCCGGTCCGGCTGGGGTTGCTGGTAGGCCGGGCGCGGGTCCTGGGCCAGGCACTGTTCGATCAGCTGCACCAGGGGTTCGCCAAGGCGCAGGGCATGCTGCTGTGCCTGCCGCAGGGCGGCGTCCTGCCAGTCCACCGGAATCAGTGGCGGTGGCGCGTCGGCCATGCCGTTGTGCGCCTCGGCCACGCTGTCGGCGTAGGGCACGTAGGGCTTGATATCCAGCACCGGTGTGCCGTCGAGCAGGTCGATGCCGGACAGGTGCAGGCGCCCTGGTTCGACCCGTTCCAGGCGCACCACCGACTGACCGATACCATTCGGGCGGTGGGTGGCGCGGGTGCTGAACACGCCCACCGACTGGTTGCCGCCCAGGCGCGGTGGGCGCACCTTCAGGCGCGGCTTGTCTTCCAGTGCCTGGTGAAAGAGAAACAGCAGCCAGACATGGCTGACCTGTTCCAGCCCCTGCACGGCATCACCCTGATCGAAGGGCGGCAGCAGCTCCAGCACGCCGCGCGCAGCGGGGGCCAGATGCGGTTGGCGCGGGATGGCAAACTTTTCCTTGAAGCAGGAGTGGACGATACCGACCGGGGAAACCAGATGCTGCATGGCCCGACTCTCAGCGCCTGCTGACCGGGGCGTCGTATGCCACCCGGCAGCCCGCATCGCGGAACGGCCCGGTGAAGCGGATCCAGCCTTCGCCCGGGCTGGTCTGGGCGCAGGTCAGGTGGCCGTCGCTCTTGCTCTGCCAGAGGAAGAACGGCGCTGGCGCAGCGAAGCCGGGCAGGCTCAGGGCGAGCAGGGCGAGCAGGGCGATGAGGAGCAGGGTACGCATGATGGTGGTCTCCAGAGCGTGATGGGCACAGCCTAACACGGCCTCAGAAGCGTTCCTTGTCGCCCAGGTAGCGCCACTGCCCGAGCGGCAGCTTGGCCATCGGCACGCCGCCGATGCGGATGCGCTTCATCTCCCGTACCTGCAGGCCAAGCGCGGTGCACAGCGTGCGCAGCAGATCCGGCGCCGGGTTCTTCAGGGCGAAGCGCAGGCGTTGCTCGCTCTGCCAGCTGGCCTTGCACGGCGGGTATTGCACGCCCTTGTGCAGCAGGCCTTTCTTCAGGCGTTCCAGGCCGTTGGCGGGCATCTCGCCGCTGACCTCGACCAGGTATTCCTGTTCCAGTCTGGCGCCGTCCTCGCGCAGCTTGCGCTGGGCACGCCAGTCCTGGCTGAGCACTACCAGGCCGCTGGCGCCGTTCTGCAGCGGCAGGCTCTGTTCCTGGCGCAGGAAGTGACCGTGCAGGATGCGCTGGGCATGCGGGTCGTCCGCCCAGTGCTGGGCGGCACCGAGCTGGTGTTGCAGTGCGGCGGCGCTGCTACCGGCCGGCACATGTAGCAGCAGGCTGACCGGGTCGACCGGATCGAGGCTGGCACCGGGCAGCAGTTCCACCCGCTGCTGCTCGTCCACCTTGTGTTGCGGCGCCTCGATTACCTGGCCGTCGACGCTGACCCAGCCGCCGGTGATGTACAGGTCGGCTTCGCGGCGCGAGCAGCCGAACAGTTCGATGACGCGTTTGGACAGGCGGGTAGGTTCGCTCATGGCAGGGCTCTGGCAGGGAGGGGGGACAGATAGAAAGAAAAAGCCCCGCCGGAGCGGGGCTTGCAGGCAGTAGGCTCAGACCAGCTCGCCCCACATGTCGTATTCATCGGCATCGACGATGCGCACGCGCACCTTGTCACCGGGCTTCACGTTGGTGGCGTCGATGAACACGCTGCCGTCGATCTCCGGAGCGTCGGCCCAGGAACGGGCGACGGCGCCTTCGCCGTCCACTTCGTCGACCAGCACGTCCATCTCCAGGCCGATCTTGGCCTGCAGGCGTGCCGAGCTGATGGCCTGCTGGTGCGCCATGAAGCGCTCCCAGCGCTCCTGCTTGACGTCGTCCGGCACCGGCTCCAGGCCCAGGTCGTTGGCCGGGGCGCCTTCCACCGGCGAGTACTGGAAGCAGCCGACGCGGTCGAGCTGGGCTTCGCTCAGCCAGTCGAGCAGGTACTGGAAGTCTTCCTCGGTCTCGCCCGGGAAGCCGACGATGAAGGTGGAGCGGATGGTCAGCTCGGGGCAGATCTCGCGCCACTTCTTGATACGGGCCAGGGTCTTGTCTTCGAAGGCCGGGCGCTTCATCGACTTGAGCACTTTCGGGCTGGCGTGCTGGAAAGGAATGTCGAGGTAGGGCAACAGCTTGCCGGCCGCCATCAGCGGGATCACGTCGTCAACGTTGGGGTAGGGGTAGACGTAGTGCAGGCGCACCCATACACCCATGGCCGACAGGGCCTCGCACAGTTCGAGCATGCGGGTCTTGACCGGCTGCCCGTTCCAGAAGTCCAGCTTGTACTTCAGGTCCACACCGTAGGCGCTGGTGTCCTGGCTGATCACCAGCAGCTCCTTCACGCCAGCCTTGACCAGGCGCTCGGCTTCGCTGAGCACGTCACCGACCGGGCGGCTGACCAGCTTGCCGCGCATCGACGGGATGATGCAGAAGCTGCAGCTGTGGTTGCAGCCTTCGGAAATCTTCAGGTACGCATAATGACGCGGTGTGAGCTTGATGCCCTGCGGCGGCACCAGATCGATCAGCGGGTTGTGCTCGGTCTTCGGTGGAATCACCTCGTGCACCGCACTGACCACCTGCTCGTACTGCTGCGGGCCGGTCACGGCCAGCACGCTGGGGTGCACGTCACGGATGCTGTTCTCGGCCACGCCCATGCAGCCGGTGACGATCACCTTGCCGTTCTCGGCGATCGCCTCGCCGATGGCATCCAGGGATTCGGCCTTGGCGCTATCGATGAAGCCGCAGGTGTTGACCACCACCACGTCGGCATCCTGGTAGGTCGGCACGATCTCGTAACCTTCCATGCGCAGCTGGGTCAGGATGCGTTCGGAGTCGACGGTCGCCTTGGGGCAGCCAAGAGAGACGAAACCGACTTTGGGTGTGGCGGTGGACATGCGGGCTAACCTCTACGGGCGCCTGCGGGCGCCTCTGATCAAAAAGTGCGCAATTCTAGCGGCGCTCAGGGCGCTTGACCAGAGGCGTCTTCACCTCAATTGCGTCCGGGCAGCATGCGGGTCAGGGTGTTGTCGCGCATCACATAGTGATGGTACAGACCCGCGACGGCATGCAGGCCGATCAGCCAGTAGCCGGCGGTGCCGGCCAGCTCGTGCAGCTCCTTGATCTGCCCGGCCAGTGCCTTGTCCGGGCCGATCAGTGCGGGGAGCTCGAGGCCGAAGAAAGGGATGGGCTTGCCGGCGGCGCTGAGGATCAGCCAGCCGGCCAGCGGGGCGCCGATCATCAGGGCGTACAGCGCCAGGTGCATCAGCTTGGCGGCCAGTGCCTGCCAGGATGGCTGCGGCGGTACGATCGCCGGCGTGCTGCCCAGGGCCCGGGCCAGCAGGCGCAGCCAGACCAGAGCGAAAACGCCGAGGCCGAGCATGAAGTGCCATTGCTTGAGCAGTTCGCGGGTATCGCTGCCCTTGGGAAAGTTGCCCTTGAGTTCGATGCAGGCGTAGACGGCGGCGATCAGGATCAGCATCAGCCAGTGCAGGCCGATGGACAGGCTTCCATAGCGTGGTGGGGTGTTCTTCCAGTTCATTCAGGCTTTCCTCGGTCAATGTCCTGCGTCTGTGGCAGGTACGCCAAGAATAGGCCGATTGCCTTAAGCGAAGCTGAGGGAGGTCAATGCCGGAAACGAAAAAGGCCACTCGATGAGTGGCCTTTTTCTGAAGGTGGTTGCGGGAGCAGGATTTGAACCTACGACCTTCGGGTTATGAGCCCGACGAGCTACCAGACTGCTCCATCCCGCGCCGGCAATTCTACGCTTGCTTGAAACGTTGTCAATCGATTTGTTGCTTTTGATCGAAAAAGTTAATTTTTCGCCAAAGCAAAAAGGCCACTCATTGAGTGGCCTTTTCGTGAAGCTGGTTGCGGGAGCAGGATTTGAACCTACGACCTTCGGGTTATGAGCCCGACGAGCTACCAGACTGCTCCATCCCGCGTCTGTGGGTCGGCATTCTACCGACAGATATCTTCCTGTCAACCGCTATTTGCTAGAAAACTGTTTTCAACTCAGATGCTTAGCGTCAAACGCTCGTTGGACTTCAGGGGCCAGGCCAGGCTGGGCAAGGCCGCGAGGGGGGGCTGCGCAGCGAATCCATGGGGTTGCTCGACCCCGATGCGTGGGCCCCCCAGTCTACGGTCGGCAGCCCCCGGTGACGCTGAAGTCAAAAGGTGGCTTGCCGGTGCGGATCACCAGAACCTTGCCGAGGCGCTTCTGGCTCCAAGTCCTCTCGCGGTGGGGCAGCAAACCCGTTCAACGCAGTACGAAGTCAAACTTGGCGCAAACGCTGGTCGTTTGTTCAAGAATGTTTAACGGTGATTCTCGATTTTCGATATTGATGGTGAATTTGAAAATAATTACCGTGAGCTGAAACAAGTTTTAGTGATGCCTGGCTGAATATCGAGTGTCGCCACTCATGTTTTGCCGGCCGTGGAAGGTATTGCCCTGTATGAGCGAAAGTTTGCAGCGGGTGGTAATGACGAGTCGAACTTCAAAGGGAGAAGACACCGGCGCAGCCACGGAGGCCGTGTATGTCAAAGTTGGGTGATACTTGCATCGAGACTGGTTTTGCCGGGTTTACACATATCTTCGTCATGTTGCGAAATCTCGAACATGTTCGCACGGTCTATGGTGACGATTTCGTACATGCGCTGGTTAAGGAGATTTCGTTTCGGGGGCATAGTCGGGGCGCCATCATTTCCATGGTGGGTGAGGGCGCTTTTCTCATGCACATGCATGTGGGCTTTCCAACCAGTTACAACCTTGCCCAGCAGGAACTCGAGCGCTGGCAGTTGGTCTTGAGCGCACCACCCTTTGAGATAGAGGGTACTCCGATATTCCCGGTACTCTCGGTCGGTTTTGTCACGCTCGATCTGTTTGGTGCTCCATCTCTTGCGGAAATCAACCAGATAACTCCGCCCGCACCGATGCCGTTGCCGGAGGTGCATTGCTCCACCGACTGGCGCCTCTCCTATGAGAGTGACATGGAGTTTGCGGCTTGCTTCTACCGGGGCCTGGGCAGGCAGGATTTTGCGCTCGCCTTTCAGCCGATCGTGTCGCTTGGCGAGGCTGGGGAGACGCTGTACGAGGAGGGCCTGCTGCGTTCAGTCGAGAACCTGGCGCATAGAACGACTGCTGGGGAAGACACGATCAGCACGCTCGAGAAGCTGGGTTTGATTCGTCGTCTTGATCGCAGCGTGGTGCTGAGCCTGCTGGGCATGTTGCGGCAGGAACCTCAGGTGAAGCTTGGCTGCAACATATCTTCGAGCAGTGCAGTGGATGATGCCTGGTGGATATCCATTCTGGAGTTGCTGGCGCTGCGACCTGATCTGGCGTCCAGGCTGACGGTGGAAATTACCGAGTATCTGCCGATGCTCCATCCTGAGACGGCTGTTGATTTCGTTCGACGCCTGCAGACGCTGGGCTGCAGGATCGCAATAGATGATTTCGGTTCTGGATTCACGACGCTGGATTTCGTCAGGCGCGTTCAGCCGGACATCATAAAGATTCACGCGGGTTATCTCCATCGGGCGCGTGAAAGTGAACAATCCGTAGAGGTACTTAGTAACCTGGTCGGTATTTCATCACGGTTCGCCCCCAATGTTGTTATCGAGGGAGTCGAGAGCGAAGAAGACCTCGTCTTGGCCAGAGAAACTTCCGCGAACTGGGCGCAGGGGAACCTATTCAAGGCTCCCCAGTTGTGGCCGAGTTGGTCACGCCATCCTCTTTTTATTCGGAGTTCGTCGTTATGAGCGCCTCTGGAAGTTAGCAAATCCTGCGCGATACCGCCTGCACAACGTTCAAGTTTGCAGGCTGCTAGTTGATGGTGCTGCAAGTCGAATGGCTCGTCGTCATATGAATCAAGGTGCCTGTTCGCCTCGGGTTTCAATGCGCGCGTTCATGTTGGTTGGAGTGACCCTTATTGGTGTTGCAGATTGATAGAGAGTTTCTCTCGATAAGGGAACTTATGAGTCCGATTGATTGCTTAGTCCGGGATATCTTTCGCGGCCCCGTCAGGGTTGTATCCGTGTGGAGAACGCGTTACGGCACGTCCCGTTCGGTTGTTGTGCGGCGTGGCCTGCTGGCCGTCGGGCTGATTGGCGGCGTCGCATCGCTCTCTTCGGTTGAGGCCTATGAGGTGGCCGGTGGTACCGATTGCGTGGTCGCTGCCGATGACCGCATCGCGATCGGGGACGGCGCCAGCGCTTGCGAGAACGCGGCCATCGCCATTGGCAGCGCCGCTACGGTCACCGGTATGGACGGCATCGCCATCGGTTCGCAGTCCCAGGCCAGCGATATCAATGCGATCAATATCGGGGGCAACTTCAGCCTGTCTTCTGGTGCCAACTCGATTGGCATCGGCATGCAAGGCCAGGCGGCGGCTGGCAACGCCATCTACCTCGGGACCAACGCTCAGGCCATGGCGCTGAACGCAATGGCCCTGGGGGGCGAGTCCCAGGCATTGGGCGAGTCTTCCGTGGCCCTTGGTGCCTACGCCAATGCCGTTGGTTCCTACAGCCTGGCGCTGGGGGGCGGCGCGCAAGCTCAGTCGAGCGGCATGATCGTCATCGGCTCACTGGCCGGATCGGGGGCGATGGGCGAGCGGAACCTGATGGTTGGACAGAGCGCGGGCCAACAGATACAGGGGATCGACAATGCGTTCGTCGGCTTCGACGCGGGCTCCTACAGCGAAGGACAAAGCAATACCGGCATGGGGCATTTCACCTCGAACAATGTGCAGGGTGATTACAACTCGGCGTTCGGGGCCTGGGCGGGGCACAACGTCACAGGCACTGCCAATACGGCCATCGGTCTGGACGCCGGAATCGATCTGACGGGGTCTTACAACTTTGCCGGGGGAGCCGATGCCGGCAGGGATTCCAGTGGCAGTGCCAACGTCGCGACGGGCTATCAGGCGGGGCGGACCGTGAATGGCGACAACAACGTTGCCATCGGGTTATCTGCTGGCAGCAGTGTCATCGGTGCCGCCAATATCGCGCTGGGCGTTCGGGCTGGCTCGACTATCGAGACGTCGAACTCCGTCTCGATCGGCTATCAGGCCAGGGCATCCGCGACGGATGCCATTGCCATCGGCAGCAATGCCCAGGCGTCAGGCATTCAAGCGATCAGTATCGGCTTCGGCAACAGGGTCAGTGGCAACAAGTCCGGCGCCATTGGTGACCCGACGACCGTTTCCGGGACGGGGTCCTATTCGCTGGGCAACGACAACAGCATCAGCGCCGACGATGCGGGGGTGTTTGGCAACGGCAGTACGTTGCGGGCAACGGCTACCGGCAGTCGCATCATCGGTAACGGTAACGACCTGGATGTGGCTGATGCTTTCGTGATCGGCAACGTGGCGGATGTCACTGTGGCCGGAGGCGTGGCACTGGGTAATGGCTCCATCGCCGATACCGGCATGGGGATGGCGGGCTACAACCCGGCCAGCAATGCCATCGACCGCCTGGATGCGCGCATCGTCGCGACCGAAAGCACCACGGGGGCGTTGGCGGTGGGGGATGCCGGGAGTGCGGTCTTTCGTCAGATCACCGGTGTGGCTGCCGGTACCGAAGACAGCGACGCGGTCAACGTGGCGCAGTTGCGCAGTGTGAGTACGGCGGCCTATGCGGGATGGGGACTGAGTACCGGAGGCGGCGGGGCGATTAACCTGGCCCCGGGTGGTGAGGTCAATCTGCGCAACGCCGATGGCAACCTGGTCATCGGCCAGGCGACCCGCAACGGCCGTGAGGAGGTGACCTTCGACCTGAGCGATGACCTTGCGGTGACATCGCTGTCCGCCGGGAACGCCCTGCTCAATGGCAATGGCCTGACCATCGTGGGGGGGCCGAGCCTCACCGCCAGCGGCATCGACGCTGCCGGCACCCGCATCCTGAACGTCGCGGCAGGCGTGAATGGCGGCGATGCGGTGAACCTGTTCCAGCTCAACGAGACCAACGAACAGGTCACCCTGATCGATGGTCGGGTCAGCACGCTCGAGGGATCGCTGGCCACGCTCAACAATGGCGGCGGTATCAAGTACTTTCGCGCCAGCTCGAACAAGGCCGACGCGGTGGCGAGCGGTACGGACTCGGTCGCTGTGGGGCCCGATGCCCGGGCCAGCGGTTCCAGCGCCGTGGCGATGGGGAATGAGGCCGAGGCGTCGGGCCAGGGTGCGACAGCCGTGGGCAGCGCTGCCCAGGCGACTGGCGACAGCAGCGTGGCCATTGGCGCCAATGCCAGTGCCAGCCAGGCCAATTCGGTGGCGCTGGGCGCAGACTCGGTGGCCGATCGCGGGGCACAGGCGAACTACGCCGCCTTCGCGCTGAGCGGGACGCAGACTTCCGTGGGTGAGGTCGGTGTCGGCACTGCCGCAGGGAATCGGCAGATCACCGGGGTGGCTGCCGGCTCCGGGGACAGTGATGCCGTGAACGTCGCCCAGCTCAAGGGTGTCGACCAGAAGATCGCCGCGGTCAGCGGCGATGTGAGCCAGGTGACGAACGAGGTGAAGGTCGTCGATGCGCGTGTCACCCAGGTCGAGCGTGGTGATGCTGGCATGTTTCGGGTCAATCAGGGCAATGCACCGGTCGCGCCCCAGGCTGGGGGGCTGGACTCGGTCGCTGGTGGCTCGGGAGCCGTGGCCTCGGCTGGCAGCAGCGTGGCCATCGGCACCAGAGCCAGTGCCAGCCGGGAAAACTCCGTCGCCCTGGGGGCCAACGCGGTAGCGGATCGTGACAACAGCGTCTCGGTCGGCAGTGCCGGCGCGGAGCGCCAGATCACCAATGTCGCGGCGGGCACTCAGGACACCGATGCAGTCAACCTCGCTCAGCTGAACAGCAGCGTCAACGGCATCACCAGCAACGCCAACAGTTACACCGACCAACGTTTTGCCGAACTGAAGAACGACCTGCACGAGCAGGACGACATCCTCAGCGCCGGGATTGCCGGTGCCATGGCGATGGCCAGTCTGCCGCAGCCCTATGCCCCGGGCGCCAGCATGACTGCGGCGGGGCTGAGCAGCTATCGCGGCCAGTCCGCCCTGGCCATTGGTGTGTCACGCATTTCCGACAGCGGCAGGTGGGTGACCAAGCTGCAGGGCAACACCAACAGCCAGGGCGACCTGGGGCTGTCGGTCGGTATCGGCTACCAGTGGTGACCCTTGTTTCCCGAGAGCAGATGTAGCCGGCATTTCCAACATTCGAAGAACCAGAGGCACCTATGCTGAACATGACCGTTCCGAGCGGGAAAAAACCGCTGCTGCGCCCCTTCGGCATCACCCTTTTCGTGATGCTGACAAGTCTGGCTGGCTGCCGGAGCGAGCAACCCGCCACGCCGACCGTTCCGCGCAACTGGGTGAACATTCCGGCGCTGCCGATCATTCAGGATGCCGTGTTTTCGTTGTCGCCGACCTTCGCGGGGCAGCGCAACCACGCCGTGATGATGCAGGTGTGCGGACTGGCGCGTGGACAGGCCAAGCAGGAGCAGGTCAACGCATTTCTCGTTCAACAGAATGTCGATGTGGCCCATGTTCCCAAGCACGGTCACGACCTGTCGTTGCTGGTCAATTCTGACCGCTCTGCGCAGGCCACTGCCTGTGCCGCATACCTGGCGACCACGGTGCTGTCGCCGGTGGACGTGTCCGAGCTGACGGTGGCCGTCCCTCAGGGTGAGACGCAGAGCAAGGCGCCCGAACAGGGTAAGCAGCCGGTCTTGCAGGTCGACAATGCCCGCCTTGCCAACGTGTTGCCGCTCAAGCTGGCAGCAGCACGCGCCAACGCCGATGTGTTTGTTCTGATCGCTGCCGAGTTGCAGCGTCGTCCCGGTCTCACGGTCAACGAGTACCGCGAGCAGGCGACGCAGTTGTTCGAGAAGCTCGCGTCGGTCTATCTCGAGTGCATCGAGGCGCAGCTGCCGCCGGCAGGCTCCACGTACAAGCTGCTGCAGATGGACACTGATCGCTTCGCCTTCAGCAGCTCGGTGGGCAGTCTGTTCGAGTACGGCCGTGACGGCATGACCCTGCGCCAGAATGGCGTGATCTGGTACGGCCAGGGTGAGCTGATGGGGCAGGCCTATCCGTTGCAGGTGGCCTATTTCGAGCCGGCGATCGACGGTTTGCTGGCCCCGAGTGTCGAGCAACAGCCTTGAGATACTCCTGTGTGGTGCCTTGTCCCGAGATGAGCCGGTGTCACCGCGGAAATCATCAGGCAGCTGCGTATCCAGGCCGTACCTGACACGCCTCGCTCCGCTTGTCATCCCCGCTTTGCACCTGGACTACGCTTGACCTGAGGAAGTATCACCCCACTGTAGGCAAGGCCGCCTAACCCTGACCCTTGAGCGCGTGGAGTGGCTTCTATGGATAAGTTTGGCGCGATGCGAATCCTCTGCCGGGTGGTGGACCTG
This sequence comes from Pseudomonas sp. BMW13, assembly GCF_013357275.1. Lineage (NCBI taxonomy): Bacteria > Pseudomonadati > Pseudomonadota > Gammaproteobacteria > Pseudomonadales > Pseudomonadaceae > Pseudomonas > Pseudomonas sp. BMW13. The sequence goes on from NZ_SUKD01000015.1 coordinate 48,401, forward strand.
GGGTCGTTCAGTCAGGCCGCCAACTCCCTCGGCGTGCCCAGTACGCGGATTTCACAGCTCGTATCCGACCTGGAGAGCGAGCTGGGAGTACGGCTTCTGCAGCGAAGTACGCGGGTCATGAAGCTGACCGTCGACGGAGCGGCTTACGTGGAGCGCTGCCGGCAGATCCTGGACGATGTCGATGAACTCGAAGCGAGCATGAGCGGTGCGGTCAGTGCACCGAAAGGCTACCTGCGGGTGGATGCCCAGACCTCGATCTGCCGCTGGATTCTCGCGCCCCGCCTGACCGAGTTTCGCCGTCGCTACCCCATGATCCAGCTTCATCTGGGTGTCTATGACCGGGCTCGGCATCTGCTGGAAAACGGCATCGACTGCGCCATACGCAGTGGTCATCTCAATGACTCATCGCTCATCGCCCGTCACCTCATGGATGTGTCGTTCCAGCTGTATGCAAGCCCGGGATACCTGGAGCGCTTCGGTGTGCTGGATTCACCGGGGTGCCTCGAACAGGCCGATTTGCTCGGCTGGTTCAACTCCGAGTCGAATGCTGCGAAGCCCTGGTGTCTGTACTCGGAAGACGTCGAGTACGACCTGAAGAAGTCCCCCGGGCTGGTGTTCGACGACCCCGAGTCTGCGGTTTCTGCGGCGCTGGAGGGGGGCGGGATAACCCTTTCTCCGCGCTTTGCCGTGGACAGCCATATCGCCCAGGGACAGCTGGTCCCCGTGCTTCCGGCATGGCATTTCATGGCGCAGCCGGTGCATATCGTCTACCCGACCAGCCGCCACCTTTCGGCCCGGGTTCGGGCGTTCGTCGATTGGGCCGTTGAAGTGATGTGCCCGGACGGGGCATTTCCCCGGCCCGCCCTGGCGCGCTCCCAGCAGGCACCGGACCGGCGCCCTGGATGATGCGGCGTCCCTGGCCTGTCTATCGTTGTCGTTCAAGGTGACTCATATGGACAAGTTGAGTGCGATGAGGACCTTCAGTTGCGTGGTCGAGCATGGATCGTTCAGCCGGGCTGCCGATGTGCTGGGTATACCCAAGGCCCGGGTATCCCAACGGGTCGCCGATCTGGAGAAAGTGCTGGGTGTGCGCTTGCTGCACCGTACCACCCGTGCCGTCAGCCTGACTGCCGATGGCCTGGTGTATGCCGAACAGTGCCGGCAGGTCCTGGACAGCATCGAGGAACTCGAGGCGCGCCTCGCTGGGGGGACGAGCTCGCCCAGGGGGCGCTTGCGAGTGGAGACGCAGACGGCGTTCAGCCGATGGATACTGTCTCCGAAACTGATCGAGTTTCGCGATCGCTATCCGCAGATCCAGGTATTGCTCGGTGCCCACCATCAGGTGAGAAACCTGCTCGAGGACGGAATAGATTGTGCCATCCGCGGAGGCCCTGTTGATGACTCTTCGCTCAGTGCGCTCCACGTGATGGATGTGCATGCCGGCCTTTATGCCAGCCCGGGCTACCTGCAGGATTTCGGGCCCACTGCAGAGCCAGAGATGCTCGAGCGGGCCGACCTGGTGGGCTGGTTCGACCCGAGAACCAACACGCCGAGGCCCTGGTTCCTGCGTTCGGGCGCATCCGCGTACGATCTGAAGCGTCCGCCGAGGCTGCTGCTGGATGACCCTGAGTCCGCGGTTGCCGCCGCCACGATGGGCGCAGGCATCACGCCTGCTTCCCCGTTTGCCGTGGAACACCTGGTGAGGCAAGGTCGGCTGGTTCCGGTATTGCCTCAGTGGCACCTGCGACCGCAGCCCGTGCACATCGTCTATCCGGCCAACCGCTTCCTGTCGGCCAGGGTCCGGGCCTTTGTCGATTGGGCCTTTCAGATGATGAGCAACGACGCCAAGCTGCACCTGCGTCCGCACGACCTCGTGGTGATCAGCCATGCCGGGGCAGCTGCCTCGACCCCTTAGGCCGGTGCTGGCCTCAGTCATCCCCTCGCCAACGCCGCCGCGCATGCTGGTAGGCATCGAGATCGCTGTAGCCCAGACGGGTGGCAATCTCCGCAGGCACCACGCCCTGCAACTGCAGCTGCTGCTCCAGCTCCAGACGTACCAGATCGAGCAACTGGCGGAAACTCAGTCCCTGCTCCTCCAGGCGCCGACGCAATGTCCGCGAGCTCAGGTGCAAGGCGCTGGCTTGCTCCTCCAGCCCGGGTACGCGCCCCTCACTCAGCACACGGCGCATGCCCTGGGCTGCCTTTCCCGCCCAGCCACTGAGCTGATGTTGACGAGCCAGGCAGCGATCCAGCTCCTGGCAGACCACCTCGAACATCCCGGCATGACGAGTCTGCAACGGTACCTTGCGGTCGGCATGTGAATAGACCAGCCGGTTGCTTGGGCAGCCGAAACGCACGGATTCACCGAAGACCCTCCCGTAGTGTTCGTGGTAGCTCGGGCGAGGGTGGGCGAAGTCGATCCGCATGGGTTGCAGCTGGCCCGAGTTGGCCTCGTTGGTCAGCGTCATGCACATGGTGAAATAGTGCTCGATGATGAAGCGTGCCAGCATTTCCGGCGCCTCCACCCACACCTCTATCGCGGCGCCGGCCTGCTCCTCGACATAGTTCACATGGTCCATGTCCGACGCCAGACGCGCATAGCGGGCCCAGAAACGCAGCGCCTCGTCGACGTTCGCGCAGTACTTGCTGGCGTGCGCCAGCATGTGGCGATCCTGTGCGCTGAAGTGGGCGAACAGGTTCAGGCCGATGGCGGGGTCGTGCTGCTGCGCTTCGGTCAGCAGTTGCTCCAGGCTGAACATGCTGTAGTCGCCCTCGCGGCAGCGCTGAGTGCCACGCAGGTAGCGTTCCAGTACCTCCCCCAGAGCGCCGCGGTGATAGCGCTGCAGATTGGCCACTCCTAAGGGGATTCTGTCCATTTCGCGCCTGCCACTGAGTGAGCTCTACAGGCTTTCATTATCCGTGTATCGCCCAGTTGGGCAAACCGACAAGAGCAGCCAGGAGCGCGCACCTACTCACCGACAACTCAACACGTGTCGTCGTGGCCCAGCCTCCCGACGACAGCAATGGCGACGTTCTTCAGTCGGGCGAAGTCGTCGGGGCGTCACGGCTTGCGGGTCGAGCGATCGAGCACAGCTCGAGCTGCGATCCGCAAAAAACCGTCTGTTGCAACCTACAAGAACAAGAGAAGAGGTACTCATCCCATGAACGCCCATCATCTGCCCTGGCGGCAGGCACGCCTTGCCGTTGCCGCCAGCCTTGCCAGTTTCGCTTGTGTGCCGTCATCGGCGCTGACCTTCCAGCTCGGCGAAATCGAAGGCCAGTTAGACTCGAACCTCTCGGTCGGCGCGGCTTGGGCGCTGCGCAACCCCAAGCCAGAGCTGATCGTCTACCACAGCGGCGACGATGGTCGGCGCAACTTCGAGCAGGGCAAGACCTTCTCGAAGATCTTCAAGGGCATTCACGACCTGGAGCTCAGGTACGGCGACAGCGGCGTGTTCCTGCGCGGCAAGTACTGGTACGACGTCGAGCTCAAGGACGAGCATCGTGAGTACAAGGCGATCGACGACCGCGAAGCGAAGGAGGGGGCCAAGTCCGCCGGCGCCCAGGCGCTCGATGCCTTCATCTATCACAACTACCTGATCGGTGAGCTGCCAGGCGCCGTGCGCCTTGGCAAGCAGGTGGTGAGCTGGGGCGAGAGCACCTTCATCCAGGGCGGCATCAACAGCATCAATCCGCTGGACGTTGCCGCCCTCCGCCGCCCGGGCGCGGAAATCAAGGAAGGCCTGATACCGGTGAACCTGTTCTACCTGTCGCAGAACATCACCGACGACCTCTCCGTGGAGGGCTTCTATCAGCTGGAGTGGGATCAGACGGTGGTCGACAACTGCGGCACCTTCTTCTCCCAGACCGATGTGATCGCCGAGGGCTGCGATCAACTGCGCACGGGGCCGGCTCTCGATCGGAGCGCTACCGCCCAGACGGCGCTTGCCCCGTTCGGCATCGAGCTGACGGGGGAGGGCGTCAAGGTGCCGCGCAGTGCCGACCGCGATGCGCGTGACAGCGGTCAGTGGGGAGTGGCGTTGCGCTGGTTCGCCCCGCAGTTGAACAGTGAATTCGCCGGCTACTTCATCAATTACCACAGCCGTCAGCCTTATTTCAGTACCACGACCGGGCCGAATACCCGCAATCTCGATTTCGCTCCGCAGCTGTGCGCCCACCTCGGCATTCCCAGGCCGGGTTGCGCCGGTTTCATCGGCAGTGCTGCCGGGCAGGGCCTGGTGCAGGCATACCGTCTGGGAAGCGCGCGTTACTTCGCCGCCTTTCCGGAGGACATCCGCCTCTATGGCCTGAGCTTCAATACCAGCCTGGACAGCGGTACCACGCTGGCGGGCGAGATCAGCTACCGGCCGAACATGCCGGTGCAGATCAACCCGCTGGACCAGGTGCTGGCAGTGCTCGGGAGGGGAGCTGCCACGCCGCTGGTGAGTTCCGGCGACACGGCACTGGGCAACGACATGGACATCTATGGCTACCGCCGCAAGGAGGTCACCCAGGCGCAGATCACGGCCACGCATTTCTTCGATCAGGTGATGGGTGCCGACCGGCTGATACTGGTCGGTGAGGTTGCCAGCTCCTGGGTCGGCGGACTGGAGGGCAAGGGAGGCGTGCGCTATGGCCGCAGCACGCTCTACGGGCCGGGCGAGCTGTACCCCGACAATGCCCTCTGCACCGGTGCCACCAACGCCAGTTCGCCAGGCAACTGCACCGACGAAGGCTTCACCACGCGCCATGCCTGGGGCTATCGGGTACGGGCGATCTGGGAGTTCAGCAACCTGATCCCCGGTGTACAGCTCAACCCCAATCTGGCCTGGTCCCACGATGTCAGCGGCTACGGCCCGGAGCCGGGGTTCAACGAAGGGGCCAAGGCCATCAGCCTGGGCCTCGATGCCAGCTACCTCAGCACCTACAGCGCCAGCCTGTCGTACACCGACTATTTCGGCGGTGATTACAACGTCAACGTGGACCGCGATTTCGTGGCGCTGAGCGTTGGCGTGTCATTCTGAGCGGAGAGCGAACATGCACAAGACACCTCTGATCCTTGCCGTCCTGGCCGCCCTGATCTGTGGCAACGCTCAGGCAGCCGTCTCCGCCGAAGCAGCCGCCACGCTCGGCACCCGCCTGACCCCGGTCGGCGCGGAGCGCGCCGGCAATGCCGACGGTTCGATTCCCGAATGGACGGGTGGCCTGCCGAAGGAAGCCGGCCGCCTCGATGCCGCCGGCTTCCTGAGCAATCCATTCGAGGCCGAGCAGCCGCTGTTGGTCATCACGGCGCAGAACGCCGAGCAGCATCGCGAGCAGTTGAGTGCGGGGCAGATGGCGATGCTCAAGCGCTACCCGGACAGCTATCGCCTGCGGGTTTTTCCCACCCACCGCAGTGCCGCGCTGCCGGACGAGGTCTACCAGGCCATCGCCCGCAACGCGCGCCTGGCCAGGCTGGTGGAGGGGGGCAATGGTCTGCAGGACCTCGACACCGCCTATCCCTTCCCGATCCCGCAGAGCGGGCTGGAAGTGCTGTGGAACCACATTACCCGCTACCGCGGTGGCAGTACCCGGCGCAGCCACGTGCAGGCCACTCCGCTGGCCAGTGGCACCTTCACCCCGGTGCACTTCCGGCAGCAGCTCAGCTACCGCGACAAGATCAAGGGCTATGACCCGCAGAACCCGGGCAACGTGCTGTTCTACTACAAGCAGACGGTGACCGCGCCGGCGCGTCTTTCCGGTGACGTGGTGCTGGTTCACGAGACCCTCGATCAGGTCAGGGAGCCGCGCATGGCCTGGCTTTACAGTGCCGGCCAACGGCGTGTGCGGCGTGCCCCGCAGGTGGCCTACGACGGCCCCTATCCGGCCTCCGAAGGCCAGCGCGTGGCGGACAACCTGGACATGTTCAACGGCGCGCCGGATCGCTACGACTGGAAGCTGCTGGGCAAGAAGGAAGTCTACATCCCCTACAACAACTACCAGCTCGAATCGCCGCAACTGAAGTACACCGACCTGGTCAAGCCCGGGCACATCAACTCCGACCTGACCCGCTACGAGAAGCACCGCGTCTGGGTGGTGCAGGCCACACTCAAGGACGGGCAGCGCCACATCTATGCCAAGCGCGAGCTGTATATCGACGAAGACACCTGGCAGATCGCCCTGGCCGACCATTACGACGCACGCGGTACGCTGTGGCGCGTCGGTGAGGGCTACAGCAGCTACCGCTACGACCAGCAGATTCCCTGGATGGGCGTCGAGGCGCTGTATGACCTGCTCAATGGCCGCTACATCGCCTCGGGCATGCGCAACGAGGAGCGTGGCGGCCTGGAGTTCGGTTTCGAAGCGCTGGCAGCCGAGTACACCCCCACCGCGCTGCGCAATGCCGGCGTCCGCTGAAGGAGAGCCTGACATGTCACTGAACAAGAAATGGCGCCTGGGCTTGGGCATCGCTGCCGCTGTGCTGGGGGGCTTGGGTCTGGCTGGCTACAACCTGATCCAGCAGGCCAGGGACACCGCGCAGGCCTACCTGTTCGGTTTCCCTCTGGTGATGATGGAGGTCACCAAGCAGCACCAGATGCTGATCGGCACCAGTGCGATGAACCGCTTCAACCACGCCAAGCGCTTCCCTGATCCGGAGTTCAATGGCGTGGTGTCGCCGAACATCGACACGCTCTACAGCATCAGCCACTTCGACCTGCGCCGCGAGCCGCTGGTGATGGAGATTCCCGACACCCGTGGGCATTTCTACATGATGCAGATCATGGATGCCTGGAGCAATGTGGTGACCAGTCCCGGGACCCGCACCATCGGCACGGCCGCCAGGCGCTATCTGGTGGCCGGGCCGGATTGGCAGGGCGAGACGCCCGCAGGGCTGGAACTGATCCGGGTGCCGACCCAGCTGGCCTGGCTGATCGGCCGCATCAGAAGCGCCAATCAGCAGGAGTACCAGGCGGTCACCCAGTTGCAGGAGCGCTTCAGGCTGATGCCGTTGAGCACCTGGCAGGGACAGCCGGCGGGAGCAGCGGCGCCGGTGGCCATGGTCGAGCTGCCGCGACTGGCGCTGAGCCCGTCACCGGATCGCCAGGTCGCCAGCTGGAGCCAGGACGAGTTCTTCGCCACCTTCTGCCAGTTGCTCAAGGACAACCCGGCGAGCGCCGCCGACGCGCCGATGATGCAGCGCATCCGGGCGACCGGTCTGCTCGGCCCGGGTTGCCTGGCGCGCCTGTCACCCTTGCAGCGGCTCGGCAGTGCCCTTGGTTACGAGAAGGTGCTGGAGGTGATGGCCAACAGCAAGCAAGTGCTGGAACAGTTGCCGACCTTCAACGGCTGGCGGATCGGTTATGACCTGGGCGACTACGGTACCCGCTACGAGCAGCGGGCGATCGTGGCGAAGGTCGCCCTGGGTGCCAACCTGGCGGCGGACGCGATCTACCCCAACCTGTGGAATGACCAGCAGGGCCAGCCCCTCACAGGCGCGCATCGCTACGTGCTGCACTTCGGCAAGGAGCAACTGCCGCCAGTGCGCGCCTTCTGGTCGCTGACCCTCTACAACGGTCAGCAGTTTCTCAGTGCCAATGCGCTGAAGCGCTATGCCCTCAGCGGTGACAGCGACCTGCACTACAACGCCGATGGCTCGCTCGACCTGTATGTGCAGCACGAGCAGCCCCAGGCGCCCGAGCAGCTGAGCAACTGGCTGCCGGCCCCGGCGGAGGACTTCAGCCTGTTCCTGCGCCTGTACTGGCCCAGGAAAGCGGTGCTGGACAAGCAGTGGGTGCCGCCGGCCATCCAGCGTTTGCCATGAGCAACCTGAATACGGAAAAACGTTCATGAACGACCTGAAGCTGTCCCCCTGCCTGCTGCGCAAACCGCGTACGCTGTGGCGTCGCCTGCTGCTTCTGGGCGTGCTGGCTGCGCTGCTGAGCGGCGGTCTGGCGTGGAGCCAGCGCGAAACCCTGGGCCTGGCGGCTCGGGGCTATGTGTTCGGCTATCCGCTGGTGCTGGCTGACCTTACCCGGCACGACTTCGTCAGCGACATCGCGCCGGCCAATCGCCTGGTGCACATGCCGGCCTTTCCCGACGCGGATTACCGCGTGTTCGTGCGGCCCAACGTGGACACCCTCTACACCCAGGCCTGGCTGGACCTGGATGCCGGGCCCTGGGTGTTCGAAGTGCCGGCCAGCCAGCGCTACCTGCTGATGCAGTTTCTCGATGCCTGGAGCAACGTCTTCGCCAGCCTTGGCAGTCGCACACTCGGCAGCCAGGGCGGAAGCTTCCTGCTGGTCGGCCCGCACTGGGACGGGCAGGTGCCGGCAGGGCTGACCCTGCTGCGTTCACCGACGCGTCTCGCCTGGTTGCTGGGACGTATCCAGACCAACGGCAAGGCCGACTACCCGACGGTGCACGCGATCCAGGCCGGCGTGCGCTTGCGCAGCCTGCAGGACTGGCAGCAGGGCAGCGCCAGCCCGGCGCTGCCATTCGCCATGCCGCAGAGTTCCAGGCCAGCTCCGCTGTACCAGATGCGGGGGCTGAGCGCGCAGGACTTCTTCGCTCGCCTGGCCACCCTGCTGCAGGACAACCCCGCCGCGCCTGCCGACAGCGCCGCCGTCGCCGAGCTGCGCCAGCTTGGCGTACGCGCTGGTGCAGCACCGCAGTGGAACTGGCTGCAGCGACAGACCGTGCGCCTGGGTATCTGGCTGGCCGGGCGCGAGATGCAGCGGGCGCTGCAGGACACGCAAGGGCTGGTCAACGGCTGGCGTGAGCCACCGCTGCATATCGGCGACTACGGCACGGATTACGGGCTGCGCGCGGTGGTGGCGATGGCGGGTTTCGGTGCGAACCTGGCAGCCGACGCGATCTACCCGAACGCCAATCTCGATGGCCAGGGCCAGCCGCTGCAGGGGGGACGACGCTACCGCCTGCATTTCGCCGCCGGCGAGCTGCCGCCGGCCAGGGCGTTCTGGTCGGTGACGGCCTATGACGGTGACGGTTACCTGATCGCCAACCCGCAGCGTCGCTATGCGCTGGGTGACCGCGACCCGCTGCGCTACAACGCCGACGGCTCGCTCGACCTGTGGTTGCAGCGCGAGGCACCGGCCGCCGAGCAGCAGGGCAACTGGTTGCCGATTCCACCCAGCGGGCCGTTCAGCCTGACCGGGCGCATCTACCTGCCGGAGCGGCGCCTGCTCGACGGTCAGTGGCACATGCCGGCTATCGAGCGCCTGTGAGGCCCGACACGCCGGCAGCGCCGCATCGCGCGGGCACAGTGGCGTCATTACTGCGCCATGGAGCCCCATTTCTGTTGCGCGACGTAGGCCAGCAGGTAGTCGAAAAAAGCCTGGGCGGCGGGTGAGATCACACGATCCTTGCGCACCAGCAGGTGGAACTTGCGGCGTACCGTGGGCTCGCTCAGGGTCCGGGTCTGCAGCTGGTAGAGGCTGAGCAGGGAGCGCGCATAGGGCAGGCATACCGTTACACCCAGGCCGGCGCTGGCCATGCTCAGCGCCGTGGTCATGAAGGAGACTTCCTTCGTCGGCGCGTAGTTGAGCTGGTCCGACGCCGCGTGCAGTTCCCGGCGGAGGATCTGCGTGTACTCGCCTTCCAGAGAGATGAGCGGGTGGCCCAGAAACTCCGCCCAGGTCAGGTGCTCATGCCGGGTCAGCGGATGCTGTTGTGGCAGCACGGCGACGAAGGGCATGTCGAACAGCAGGTGCGCCGCGATGTCCCGGTTTTCCGTGCGCTCCGGGCCGATCCCGAAATCCACTTCACCACCCTGTACCCTCGGCAGCACGTCCTCGACCAGGCTGTCGGACAGGCGCACGTCGACCCCTGGGTACAGCTGCGAGAACGAGCTGACGACATCGGTGAGCAGCGTGCAGGCCATCAGTTGCGGCGCAGCGACGCGCACGGTGCCCGACTTGAATTCCTTGATATCCGTGATGGCCCGAAGTGCTTCGTCGAGGTCCTGGAGGATGCGTGCGGTCAGCGGCAGGAACTCTTTGCCGACGCTGGACAGCTCTACCTTGCGCGTCGTGCGGTTGACGATCTGCACCCCCAGCGCCTGCTCGAGCTCCTTGATCAGGCCACTGAGCGTGGGTTGGGTGATGTGCAGGGCCGTGGCGGCTTCGGTGAAGCTCCCGAGCTTGGCCAGCGTGACGAAGGCGCGCAACTGGCGCAAGGTAACATTCATCGTTTGTTCCGATAAGTTGATCGAAAAATACCATTTGTTCAATAAGTGCATCGGTCATCCAATGTACACGTATCTCGGTCAAGCGGAGACAAGTCATGTTCAATGATCCAACGCCGGGCAATGCAGGGCGCGCACGCCCTGGTCGCCGTGACGCTGGCGGCCCATCGCCGTTCCTCGAGCACGCGCCATCTGCACAAGGACCTCGCGTATGAGCGCCGTGCAGACCATCGACATTCCTTCGGTCATCGACAGCAACAGGCTCAGCCGCAGCCAGCTCTGGATCCTGATCATGGTGGGGCTCACCGTGGTCATGGATGGCTTCGACGTGCAGTCGATGGGCTACGTGGCCCCGGCCATCATTGCCGACTGGGGCGTGAGCAAGGCCGAGCTGGGGCCGGTGTTCGGCGCAGGGCTCTTCGGCATGCTGGTGGGTTCGCTCACGCTGAGCGTGCTGGCCGACAAGATCGGCCGCCGCCCCGTACTCATCTGGGCCACGGTGTTCTTCTCGCTGTGCATGCTGGTGACGGCCCACGTGACGAGCATTGGCCAGTTGCAGGTGATCCGCTTCGTCACCGGCCTTGGCCTCGGCGCCATCATGCCGAACGCGCTGGCGCTGGTGGGTGAGTTCAGCCCCCGGAACAAGCGCGTCACCCTGATGATGCTGGTGTCCTGCGGTTACACCGTCGGCGCGGTGCTGGGAGGCCTGGTGTCGGCCTGGATGATTCCCCTGTGGGGTTGGCAGTCGGTGTTCTATCTCGGCGGCATTTTCCCGCTGCTGATCGCGGCGCTGATGTACGTGTACGTGCCCGAGTCCATGCAGTTTCTGGTGGTCAAGGGCCGACGCCTGGATGAAGTGGGCAGGACGCTGCGCAGGATCGACCCCTCGCTGAAAGTGGATGGCAGTACCCGCTATGCCCTGGCGGAGACCGCGCAGGGTGGCGCCCCGGTGGTGGAGCTTTTTCGCGAGGGACGCGGCGTGGCGACTGTCCTGCTGTGGGTGGTGAACTTCATGAACCTGCTGAACCTGTACTTCCTCTCGAGCTGGTTGCCGACCATCGCCACCAGTGCCGGCCTGTCCACCTCGACGGCCGTCATGGTGGGCACCACGCTGCAGGTCGGGGGTGTGCTCGGCACCTTGCTGATGGGGCCGGTGATCGACCGCATCGGCTTCTTCAAGGTACTGGTGCCGTGCTTCGCCCTTGCCGCACTCAGCATCGCGCTGATCGGGCAGCCGGGCATCGGCTTGCCCCTGCTGTTCCTCGTGGTGACGGTGACCGGTTTCTGCATCATCGGCGGCCAGCCGGCGGTCAACGCCCTGGCCGCGACCTACTACCCGACCGCGCTGCGTTCCACCGGCCTGGGCTGGAGCCTGGGCATCGGGCGCTGGGGCTCCATCGCCGGTCCCGTGCTCGGCGGCCTGCTGATCCAGTTCGAGTGGAGCAACAGCGAGATTTTCCTGGCGATGGCCGTCCCCACGGTGATCGCCGCGCTGATGCTGTTCCTGTTCGCCCATACGGGAGGTACTGCGTCTGCACCTGCAGCACGGGTCGACGGCGACATCGTGCACTGATGGCCGGAGCCAGCCTCTGCTCCACGTTCCTGACGGCCGCCTGGCGGGGCAGGTCGTCATCTCGCATTGAAGGAGTGAAATCATGACCGTCAAACCTGATTCCGCAACCCGTGACGACCTGTGCTACCTGCACGGCTTCGGCAACGAGTTCAGCAGCGAGGCGCTGGCAGGTGCATTGCCGAGCGAACAGAACTCGCCGCAGCAGTGCCCCTATGGGCTGTACGCCGAGCAGTTCTCGGGGACGGCATTCACGGCGCAGCGCCATCTCAACAGGCGCTCCTGGCTGTACCGCATCCGGCCGTCGTCGATGCACCAGCCATTCGAGCGCATCGACAACGGCCAGCTGGTCAGTGATTTCAGTGACACCGAGGCTTCGCCCAACCAGTTCCGCTGGAACCCGTTGCCGCTGCCGAGCGAGCCGACGGACTTCCTCCAGGGCATGGTCACGATGGCCGGCAACGTCGATATCGCGGTGCATCTGTATGCGGCGAACCAGTCCATGGGCCGGCGTGCCTTCTACAACGCGGATGCGCAGATGCTGATCGTGCCGGAGCAAGGCCGCCTGCACATCACCACGGAGTTCGGCCTGATCGACGCCGAGCCGCAGGAGGTCGTGCTGATCCCGCGCGGCGTCCGTTTTCGTGTCGGCCTGCCGGATGGCAGCGCGCGCGGCTACATTTGCGAGAACTTCGGCGCGGACCTGAGGCTGCCGGACCTGGGGGTGATCGGCTCCAATGGCCTGGCTGCGGCGCGGCATTTCCAGGCGCCTGTCGCCTGGTACGAGGACGTCGAGGGTGAGCACGAGCTGATCGCCAAGTTCAGCGGCAACCTGTGGCGCGCGAAGATGGGCCACTCGCCGTTCGATGTCGTGGCCTGGCAAGGCAGCCATGTACCGTACAAGTACGACCTGCGGCGCTTCAACGCAATCGGCTCGATCAGCTACGACCACCCGGACCCGAGCATCTTCCTGGTCCTGTCCGCGCCCACTGCCGTGCCGGGGCTGGGCACCCTGGACTTCGTGATCTTCCCGCCGCGTACCCTGGCGATGGCGCATACCTTCCGCGCCCCCTGGTTCCACCGCAATGTGGCGTCCGAGTTCATGGGCCTGATTCACGGTGTCTACGACGCCAAGGCCGGGGGCTTCGCCCCGGGCGGCAGCAGCCTGCACAACCGCTTCACCGGCCATGGGCCCGACGCCGAGACCTTCGAGAGCTCATCCACGCGCAATATCGATCAGCCGGACTACATCAAGGACACGATGGCCTTCATGTTCGAGACACCGATGCCCCTGATCCCCACGCCCTACGCCATGCAGTCACCGCACCTGCAGCGCGACTACGCACAGTGCTGGCAGGGCCTGAAAAAGCACTTCAACCCGGACCGCAAGTAAGCGCAGGACAATCGACACATGGCTACCTTGAACGAAACCCATGACCCTTCGCTCGTCAGCTGGGTCGAGTCCGCCAACCTGAAGGGCAGCGACTTCCCCATCCAGAATCTGCCGTTCGCGGTTTTCCGCCGCCGCGGCAGCGACGAACCCTGGCGCGGCGGCGTCGCCATCGGCGAGCAGATTCTCGATATGCACGCCGCCTTCGCTGCCGGCATCTTCAGCGGTGATGCGGCCGCCGCCGCAGGCGAGGCCAGCCTGAACCGCCTGATGGACATGGGGCCGGCGGCGTGGTCCGACCTGCGTCTGGCACTGTCGCGGGCGCTGCGCCCCGGAGCACGCGAGGCCGTTGTGCTGCATCGCTGCCTGGTCGCGCAGGCCGATGCCGAATACAGCCTGCCGGCGCAGGTTGGCGACTACACCGATTTCTATACCTCGGTGCACCATGCGACCAACATCGGGCGGCTGTTCCGCCCCGACAACCCGCTGATGCCCAACTACAAATGGATTCCCATCGGCTACCACGGGCGTGCCTCCAGCCTGATCGTGTCCGGCGAGAACTTCCATCGTCCCTGCGGGCAGATCCTGCCGCCAGGCGCCAGCGCACCGGTCTTCGCGGCCAGCAGGAAACTGGACATCGAACTGGAGCTGGCGGTGTACATCGGGCGGGGCAACACCCATGGCCAGGCCATTCCCCTGGCCGAGGCCGAGAGCCATGTGTTTGGCGTGTCGCTGCTCAACGACTGGTCGGCGCGTGACATCCAGGCCTGGGAATACCAGCCGCTCGGTCCGTTCCTGGCCAAGAACTTCGCGTCCACGCTGTCGCCATGGATCGTCACCCTGGAGGCGCTGGCCCCATACCGCACCGCACCACCGGTGCGTGACGCCGAGGACCCAGAGCTGCTGCCTTACCTGAACGCCCCTGGCGACCGTGAGGAAGGCGCGCTCGACATCCAGCTGGAAGTCCTCATGCAGACCGCGCGGATGCGCGCCGAAGAGCAGGCCGCCACGCGGCTGAGCGCCACCAACTACCGCCACGCTTACTGGACCCTGGGGCAGATGGTCGCGCATCACACGGTCAATGGCTGCAACCTGCGCGCGGGCGACATCCTGGGCACCGGCACGCTGTCCGGCCCGACGCTCGACCAGGCGGCCGCGCTGATCGAACTCACGGTGGGCGGCAAGCAGCCTGTCGTGTTGCCCAATGGTGAGCAGCGTACCTTCGTGGAGGATGGCGATCGCATGGAACTGCGCGGCTGGTGCGAGAGGGCTGGCGCTGCGCGCATCGGCTTTGGCGAGTGCGCGGCCACCTTGCTGCCGGCGCTGGCCTGAGCGAAGGGGGCCTGAAGCGTGCTCAAGCTCTACACCTATTTCCGCAGTTCGGCGTCGTACCGCGTGCGTATCGCGCTCAACCTCAAGGGGCTGGCCTGGGATGCCGTGCCGGTGCACCTGCTGAAGGACGGTGGCCAGCAGCATGTGCCCGATTTCGCTGCGCTCAACCCGAATGAGCTGGTGCCTGTCCTGAGTGATGGCGATGCGACCCTGGTGCAGTCGCTGGCCATCATCGAGTACCTGGACGAGTGCCATCCTCAGCCGCCACTGCTCCCGGCAGATCCGCTGGGCCGCGCGCGCGTGCGGGCGCTGGCCCAGACGATCGCCTGCGAGGTCCACCCGCTGAACAACCTGCGGGTGTTGCGCTATCTGGAGCGGCAGCTCGATATCGACGCCGACGGCCGCAACGCCTGGTATCGGCACTGGGTCGAGCGTGGCTTCAGCGCCGTGGAACGCATGCTGGCCGAGTCTCCCGACACCGGTCGCTTCTGCCATGGCGACACGCCCTCGCTGGCGGATTGCTGCCTGCTGCCGCAGGTCTTCAATGCCGAGCGTTTCAGGGTGCCGCTGAGCGCCTATCCGACGATACGGCGGATCGTCGAGCAGTGCCGGCAGCTGGAGCCCTTCCAGTCGGCCGCCCCCGAGGCGCAGCCGGACGCCGAGTGAGCGGCCATCCGGCGAGGGAAACGTGGCACCGGCACCATCGCCATGCCGGACCAACCTGAACATCGGTTACCACTTCTGACGCGACGCTCGGCGGCTTGCCTCAGTGGCCGCTGCCCAGTGTCACGCTCCTGGGCTTGGGCGCCAGCCACACCGCGATGGCGGCCAGCACGAAGCCGACGGCGGCGGCCATGGAGAGGTTGAGCACGCCCAGCGTCGCGGCCTGCACTTCGATCAGCTGTTCGAGTGCCACGCGTGCCTGTTCGAAGCTCAGCCCCGCCTGCTGCAGCAGACTCATCGCCCCTTCAGGGTCGTTCAGACTCGCAGTCAGTTCGGAGCGGGACGTGCGGCCCTGCCAATCCCAGGCGGTCATCGCCACTGCCGTGCCGATGGCACTGGCGAGCGTGCGGAGAAAACTGAGTAGACCTGCGGCGGATGTCTGCTCCCTTTCCGGAACGCTGCTGACGGCGAGGGCACTGAGCCCGACGAAGAACAGGGACATGCCCAGGCCATGCAGAAGGTGGGGCATGACCAGCGTCCAGTAGCCGACATCGGTGTTCCAGTCGGCCCGCAGGGTCGAGACGAACGCCATCCAGAGCAGGCCGATCGAGATCGTGACGCGTGGATCGACCTTGCCGATCAGACCGGCGGCGATGGGCGAGGTCAGAACGGCGAAGAAGCCCAGCCAACCGACGACATAGCCGGCATGCGTCGCGGTATAGCCTGCCGTCTGCTGCAGCCAGAGTGGCGTCAGCACCACCTGCGAGAAGAAGGCGGCGAACCCCAGCGACATGGCGAGCGCGGCGAAGGTGAAACCGCGATGGCGGAACACGCGCAGGTCGACCACCGGGTTGCTCGCGGTCAACTCCCAGAGTACGAACGCAGCGAAGGAGATGGCGGCGACGATGGCGAGCACGATGATCAGGTTCGAGCTGAACCAGTCCTGCAGGCGACCTTCATCGATCATGATCTGGAACGAGCCCACCGACAGGACGAGCAGGATCAGCCCGATGACGTCGATCCGTGCCTTGATGCGTCGGGTCTCGAACGGCTTCATGAACGCCAGGCAACCCATGACGACGATGGCGACCACCGGAAGGTTGATGAAGAAGATCCAGGGCCAGGACCAGTTGTCGCTGAGCGTGCCGCCGAGAATGGGCCCCAGAATCGGCGCGGTGGTGGTGGTCATCGCCCAGATGCCCAGGCCCGCTCCAGCCTTCTCCTTGGGAAATATCTGCATCAGCAGAATCTGCGAGAGCGGCATCAGCGGGCCCCCGGCAAACCCCTGCAGGACACGGAACGCGAGCAGTTGCTCGATCGACTGGGCAAGGCCGCACAACAGCGAGAAAAGGCCGAAGCCAATGATGGAGAACAGGAACCAGCGAACCGTGCCGAAGCGCATGGCGAGCCAGCCGGTGAGGGGAACGGCGATGGCATCGGCAACCGCGTAGCTGGTGATCACCCAGGTTCCCTGCGTCGCGGAGGCGGCCAGCCCACCGGCGATATGCGGCACCGCGACGTTGGCAACGGTGGTGTCGAGGACGACGACGAAGTTGGCCAGCCCGAGCGCGAAAGCTGCTGCCGCGAGGCGCATGCCTTGCAGCGGCTGGGGCGTGATGGCCATGGCTTCGGCAGATGCAGTGCTGCTCATGGCTACTCTCCGCGGGTATCGACAGTGACGTCCATCGACAGACCCACGCGCAGCGGATACGCCTTCAGGTCATCGGGTTCCAGGGCGATTCGCACGGGCAGGCGTTGCACCACCTTGATCCAGTTGCCGGTCGCATTCTGCGCCGGGATCAGCGCGAAGGCCGCTCCCGTGCCGCCGTTGAAGCCGACCACCGTACCGCGGTAGGTGACCCCGCTGCCGTGGTAGTCCGAGGTCAGCTCGGCGGGCTGTCCAATACGCAGGCGCTCGAACTGGCTTTCCTTGAAGTTGGCGTCGACATAGACGCTGGCCACCGGCACCACGATCATCAGCGGTGCGCCTGCAGCAACACGCTCGCCAACCTGCACCTGCTTGTTGGTGACGACGCCGTCGAACGGCGCGCGGATGACGGTCCGTGACAGATCGAGCTCCGCTCTGTCGAGCCGTGCTTTGGCCATGGCGACATTCGGCGAGGTGTCGATGGTCAGCCCGAGCGTGAGTACCTCGGCCGCACCGAAGTCGCCGTCGGCGGAGCCGCGAACCGCCTGGGCGGAATTGATCGCCGCCTCGGCAAGGTCACGTGCGGCCAGTGCCGACTGGTACGCCGTGCGCGCCGCCGTCAGGTCTTCGGCAGACACCGCGCCGGTTCCGGCGATGCTCTCTCGCCGGGCGAGTTCGGCGCGTGTACGCTCGACCGCCGCCTTGCTGTCGCGCAGCTGGGCTTTCGCCTGCAGTATCTCCGCATCCCTCGCCGTTACGCGGGCCTGCGCCGCACTGGTGCTGGCCTCCGCCTGCCGGTAGTGCTGGCGGGCCTGCGCCAGTGCCGCCCTGGCTTCAGCGACGGCCACCTGATATTCGGCATCGTCGAGAACCACCAGGATCTCGCCCTTCCTGACCTCCTGCGTATCCGCCACGGGAACGGCCTGGATGGGACCCGCGACCAGGGCGGTGATCTGCGCGGAGTCGGCACCCACATAGGCATTGTCGGTATGCACCCGTCCTTGCTGGGTGAGCACGTACCAGACGGCGAAGAGCCCGGCGATCAGCAGGATCACGAGCAGCAGCAGCGGGAACAGTTTCCTGCGCTTCGCCAGGTTCTGCGCGTCCAGCGCTGCCGATGCATCCTCAAGCGTGTTCGTCGTTTCATGAGTCATCATCTGTTTCCTACCGTCTGCGGTTCCTGGTATCCGCCGCCGAGTGCGCGGATCAGAGCGATATCGAGCTGTAACCTGCGGCCCTCGAGCTCGACCACCGAGCGGTCGAGGGCGACCATGCTGTCTTCTGCCGTCAGGTGGACGATCTGGTTGTCGAGCCCCGCCCGATAACGCAGTCCCGTGAGCCTGGCGGCTTCTCTTGCTGCCTGCGCCGCGTCGTGGCGCCTGGCGAGCTGGCGGTCGGTCGCCGCACGCACGGCGACGAGGTCGGCGACGCTGCGCAGGGCTGCGACCAGGGTGCCGTCGTAGCTTGCGACCGCCACGTCGTAGTCGGCACGGGCACCTCGGTAGCGCCCCTGCAATCGCCCGCCCTGGAAGATCGGCAGGCTGATCGCGAGCCCCGCATCGCCGTAGCTGGAACCCGAGCCGAACAGTGTCGAAATGCCCAGCGACTGGACGCCGACCAGGGCCGACAGGTTGACGTTTGGATAGAACTCGGTGCGCGCGACCTTGATCCGCTTCGCGGCCGCTTCGGCACGCAGACGTGCCGCAGTGATGTCGGGGCGGCGGCCGATCAGCTCGATCCCGGCGTCGGCGGGGAGGGCGAGTCGCGGTGACGCGAGGGTTGGTCGAGTGATGTGCCGGCCACGATCAGGTCCCGCGCCGAGCAGGGCGGCGAGGCGATTGCGCGTCGTCGCGAGTGCTTCGTTCAGGGTTTCCACGTCCGCATGCGCAGAAGCTTCGCGGCTTTCTGCCTGTTTCTCCGAAGCTCGGTTTTCGAGCCCGGTGCGCACGCGGTCCCTGGTCAGGGTCGCGCTGGCGGCGCGCACCTGGACGGCCCTGTTCGCGACGTCCAGCGCATTGTGATAGGCGGCGAGATCCGTATAGGCGGAGGCTATTTCGGTGCTCAGCATCAGCCGAGCCTGGGCCGCATCGATGCGCGTCGCTTCAGCTTCGGACGTTGCGGCGGCAAGTGCGGCGCGGTTGCGTCCCCACAGATCGATATCGAAACTGAAGGTCGCATTCACCTGGCCAACATCGTCGATGCCATTGGGGACGAATTGCGGCTGAGGCGACATGTTCTCGCTCTGCTGCACGCCTCCGGCGCTGGCCTCGGCCCCGACACTGGGCAGCAGTGCGGCCCCGACCTGTTGTGCCAGCGCGTCCGCCGCCCGCACTCGTGCAGCGGCGACGGCGATATCGGGTGATCCCGCCAGTCCCTCCGCAATCAGGGCATTCAACTGAGCGTCGTCGAAGCGTTTCCACCAGCCCTCCACGGGCCATTCGCCAGCGGCGTCGGGCAGGCTTGCGTTCGAGTCGAAGGCCGATGCGCTCGCCGGCGAGGGCTCGGGGCCCAGATCAGGAATGCTCTCGCAACCGGGCAGCACGGCCAGCCCGACCGTCAGGACTATCGATCCGCATGCCGTGCTCAGGGGATGCGAAGGGCGGCGGCTCATGAGTGCCTCCTATAAATGAACTGTACGGTATTAATATCGAGGCTGGTCTGGGCCGTCAATAAGAATGTACAGTTCGGTTCAGAAAAGGCGGGAAGGCCTTGCGCGACAGGTACCCGTCGCCAGGCAGCGATGCCTCAAGGGGAACATGAGCCCCGATGCTCGCGCAGGTTCAGCAGTTTGACGGTGAGGTGGTAATGAGGGTGAAAACCAACGAGCGGCGTCAGTCGATAATCGACGCGTCGCGGGAAATCTTCCAGGAGATCGGCTACGAGCGCACCAGCATGGCGATGATCTCGAACAAGGTCGGTGGCTCCAAGGCGACTCTCTACAGCTACTTCAAATCCAAGGAAGAGCTGTTCGCGGCGGTGATGCTCGAGTCGGTCGAGGCACAATGCGATGCGTTGCTGGGCATCCTGGATGATGGCAGTGCAGACGTCGCTGAGTCGTTGCAGCGCTTCGGCGAGGCCTACGTCGACATCATCACCTCCCCGGAGTGCCTGGCAGTCACCCGCTGCACCATCGTGGAGAACGGAAATCCCGAGCTGTACAAGGCGCTCTTCGACAATGGTCCGCGCCGTGCGGAAATCGCCATCAGTGCCTACCTGGTCCGTTTCATGGAACAGAAGGTTCTTCGCGCCGCCGACCCGGACCTGGCGGCCCTGCACCTGAAGGGGTTGCTCGAGGCGGGCATCAAGGACCCGCTGCTGTGTGGTGCGCAACCGGCCGTCGTTGACTTCAGGCAGGCGGTGGCGGCGGCGGTGGATACCTTCCTGCGCGCGTACCGAGCCTGATCCGGGGGCTGCTGCGCACGGATGAAGGGCGGTATTCAGCTGTCGTCTTTCATGGGGGCATGCACGTAAAATCGACGGCCTATGAGCCAGCGAAAAATTATCCACGTCGACTGCGACTGCTTCTACGCGGCAATCGAGATGCGCGACGACCCGAGCCTGGCCAGCCGCCCGCTGGCGGTGGGCGGTTCTGCGGATCGGCGTGGGGTGATCGCCACCTGCAACTACGAGGCGCGGGCGTATGGCGTGCGCTCGGCGATGTCCTCGCGACATGCGCTGAAGCTGTGTCCTGACCTGCTGATCGTCAAACCACGTTTCGAGGCCTATCGCGCGGTTTCCCGCGAGATCCACGCCATCTTTCGCCAGTTCACCGATCTGATCGAGCCGCTGTCGCTGGACGAGGCCTACCTCGATGTCAGCGACTCGCCGCATTTTTCCGGCAGTGCCACGCGTATCGCTCAGGAAATCCGTCGGCGCGTGGCGCAGGAGCTGCACATCACCGTATCGGCGGGCGTGGCGCCGAACAAGTTCCTGGCCAAGATCGCCAGTGACTGGCGTAAGCCCAACGGGCTGTTCGTCATCACGCCGGATCAGGTCGACGACTTCGTCGCCGAGTTGCCGGTGAACAAGCTGCACGGGGTCGGCAAGGTCACGGCGGACAAGCTGACGCGTCTGGGCATCCGTACCTGCATGGACCTGCGCGACTGGAACAAGCTGGCGCTGGTGCGTGAGTTCGGCAGTTTCGGCGAGCGCCTGTGGCGCCTGGCGCATGGCATCGACGAGCGCGCCGTGCAGGTGGACAGCCGACGCCAGTCATTGAGCGTCGAGCACACCTTCGATCAGGACCTGCCGGACCTGGAGAGTTGCCTGCAGAGGTTGCCGGCGCTGCTCGAGGAAATGCGCGGTCGCCTGCTGCGTCTGGATGCCAGCTATCGGCCGGACAAGCCCTTCGTCAAGGTCAAGTTCCATGACTTCACCCAGACCACCCTGGAGCAGGCGGGCGCCAGCCTCGATCTGGACAGTTACCGGCTGCTGCTGAGCAACGCCTTCGCCCGGGGCGAGAGGCCCGTACGTCTGCTTGGGGTCGGCGTTCGCCTGCACGACATGCGTGGGCGCCAGGAACAGCTGGATCTGTTCGCCTGACAGGAAGCGGGGCGCTCAGCGACAACGGCATTGTCGCTGAGCGCCGCCTACAGTGGCGTCACTCGGCCCAGAGGCGGATCGGCTTGCCGCTGGCCGGCCACAGTTGCAGCTGGCCGATGGCGTTGAAGTCCCAGCGCTGCACCTGGCCCAATGCGGCGAGGAAGCGCTGCTCCTGCTCCATCAGGGCCGGGGCGCACAGCTTGCGCGTGCTGCCGGGGGCCTCGAAGCGCAGGTGTTCGCCATCCAGCGTGTAACCGGCGAACCAGTGGTTGCAGCCCGCGTTGCCGTGGGCACGACCGTCGGCGGCGAAGGTGATGGTCAGGTGGCTGCGGTCGATCAGCGGGCGTTCACCGATCCATTCGACGCGGTAGCTGTGCTCGGTTTCCAGTTGCGGTGCATCGCTGGCGCAACCGACCAGCGTCGTTGTCAGCAGGGCGAGGGGCAGGGCGCGGTGCATGGTCAGGCCTCCTGGCAGGTGCGGCACAGATGACGACCGGCGTCGTTGCGCCAGCCCAGTTCGACGATGCGTGCCTCGGCAGCCGGGGCCTGGGCGGCCTTGCCAAGCGCCGCGTCGACGGCGAATTCGAAGTCCAGCTGCTTGCCACAGCCATCGCAGTTGACCTGCCAGTTGTGAATGGCCAGCTCCTTGAACTGCGGGCCTTTGCACACGGCCAGCCATTGGCCGGGCGGATTGATCAGGTGACGGACCTTCTCCACCTGCAGGCGCATGTGCAGGTCACGGCTGCCCTTGAGGGTGACCAGCAGGACGTCGTTGGCCTGGATCGAGCCGCCGTTGCCGGTGACCTGGTAGCGGCCCGGCGCCAGCGCGCGGCATTCGGTGAGGGTGTGTTGCGGGTTGAGCAGGGTGTAGCGGAAATCGTGTTCGGCCATGGGTCCTCCGGATCAGCCGGCATGCTATCACGCGCCGGCCTTGACCTCATTGCCCGGCGTGCCCGCGACCCAGGCGGCGATGTTGTCCAGCGTGGTGCGGGCGATGGCGCCGAGCGCTTCGCGGGTCAGAAAGGCCTGATGCGCGGTGATGATGACGTTGGGGAAGGTCAGCAGCCGGGCCAGGGTGTCGTCCTGCAGCGGGCGGTCGGAGTGATCCTCGAAGAACAGCTCGGATTCCTCTTCATAGACATCCAGCCCCAGGTAGCCGAGCTGGCCGCTCTTCAGCGCGGCGATCAGCGCGGGTGCGTCGACCAGCGCACCACGGCCGGTATTGATCAGCATCACGCCGGGTTTCATCTGTGCCAGGCGGACGCTGTCGATCAGGTGGTGGCTGGCCTCGGTCAGCGGGCAGTGCAGGCTGAGGATGTCGCTGCCGGCGATCACTTCATCGAGCGTGGCTTGACGGGCGCCGAGGGCCTCGAGCCCGGCCAGCGGGTAGGGGTCGTAGATCAGTACTTGGCAGCCGAAGCCGTGCATGATGCGGGCGAAGGCCTGGCCGATCTTGCCGCCCCCGACCACGCCCACGGTCTTGCCGTGGAGGTCGAAACCGGTCAGCCCATGCAGGGAGAAATCACCTTCGCGGGTACGGTTGAAGGCGCGATGGATGCGCCGGTTCAGGGCCAGCACCAGGGCAACGGCGTGTTCGGCCACCGCGTGCGGCGAATAGGCCGGCACCCGCACCACCGGCAGCCCCAGGCGTTGCGCTGCCTGCAGGTCGACATGGTTGTAGCCGGCCGAACGCAGGGCGATCAGGCGTGTGCCCTGGGCGGCCAGGCGCTCCAGCACCGGGGCGGACAGCTCGTCGTTGATGAAGGCGCAGACCACCTCGCTGCCAGCGGCCAGCGCCGAGCTGTCCAGGGTCAGGCGCGCCTCGTGAAAGTGCAGCTGCCAGTCGGATGGCGCGCCGGCCGCGAGGAAGGATTCCCGGTCGTAGGGCTTGCTGCTGAACAGACAGATACGCATGGCGGTTCCTCAGGCACTCTGCGCCGCGGCTTCGGTCAGGCGGGAGATGGCGGCATCCAGCTCGTCCAGGGCCTGCTGCGCTTCCGGGTCATCCTGTTTCAGCAGTGTCTCGCTGCGCTGGCAGGCCGCACGCAGTTGCGGTACGCCGCAGTAGCGTGTCGCGCCGTGCAGGCGGTGCACGCGCTCGATCAGCGCCGTGCGCTCGCCGGCCTCCCGGGCCTGGCGGATGGCCTGGCGATCACCCGGCAGGCCGGCCAGCAGCATGCTCAGCATGTCTGCGGCCAGGTCGGCCTTGCCGGCGGCCAGGCGCAGCCCTTCTTCGGCGTCGAGCACCTTGCTCTGGGATTGCGCCGGCGCCGGCGGGGCGGCCTTGCTGGCCGGCTGGTTGCGCAGGTTCAGGCCGGTCCATTTCAGCACCACCTGGGCCAACTGGCGTTCGTTGATCGGCTTGGTCAGGTAGTCGTCCATGCCGCTCTGCAGCAGGGCGCGTTTTTCGTTGGCCAGGGCATGGGCGGTCAGGGCGATGATCGGGGTGGCGCTGTGCCCCTGTTCGTTCTCCCAGTAGCGGATGGCTTCCGTGGCCTCGCGGCCGTCCATGCCGGGCATCTGCACGTCCATGAACACCAGGTCGAAATTACCGTGCTTGACCGCATCGATCGCCGCGTAGCCGCTGTCCACCGCCGTGACCTGAGCGCCCATGTCATCGAGCAGGGTGCGCACCAGCAGCAGGTTGGCCGGGTTGTCGTCGACGCAGAGGATGTGCGGCCGGCGCGTGTCGTTGACCAGCAGCGGTTCGTTGAGCGGGCGCTGCGGGTTGACCAGTTCGACCAGCGCCTTGTGCAGCTTGCGCGTGCAGGGCGGCTTGGCCTGCAACTGGGTGTAGGCATCCGGCAGCGTGCTGTGGAAGGTCCCCAGCTCGGTGGTCGGGCAGAGCACCAGGGCCTTGCAGCCAAGGCGGTCGAGCTCCTGGATGCGCTGGCCGAGGGTGTCGGGTGGCATCTGCCCGGCAGTGATGCCCAGGACGGCCAGGGTCAGTGGTCGCGTCTGATGCTGCTGGGTGCTGACGGCATCGAACAGCGCGCCGGCATCGGCGAAGCTCTCCACTTCCAGGCCGCAGTCCTCCAGCTGGTGGGCCAGGGCCTGACGCGCCAGTTCATGGCTTTCGAGAATGGCCACGCGATGACCGAGCAGCGCGGTGCGGGGCAGGTCCTCGGCATCGTCGCGTGCCTTGGGCAGCGCCAGGCTGATCCAGAACTCCGAGCCTTCGCCCGGGGTGCTGTCGACGCCGATCTCGCCGCCCATCTGTTCGATCAGGCGCTTGGATATCACCAGGCCGAGGCCGGTACCGCCGGTCTGCCGGGTCAGCGAGTTGTCGGCCTGGCTGAAGGCCTGGAACAGCGCGCGCAGCTCCTCGTCCGACAGGCCGATGCCGGTGTCCATCACGCTGATGCGCAGTTGCGCGCTGTCGGGGCTTTCGTCCTCGACCATCGCGCGCATGACGATGGTGCCTTCGCGGGTGAACTTGATCGCGTTGCTGACCAGGTTGGTGAGCACCTGCTTGAGGCGCTGCGGGTCGCCGCGCAGGGCCAGCGGGGTATCGCGATAGATCAGGCTGACCAGCTCCAGCTGCTTCTCGTGGGCGGCGGGCGCGAGGATGGTCAGGGTGTCCTGGAGCAGGTCACGGAGGTTGAAGGGAATCGACTCCAGCGCCAGTTTGCCCGCCTCGATCTTGGAGAAGTCGAGGACCTCGTTGATGATGCCGAGCAGGCTGTCGGCGGACTTCTCGATGGTCGTCAGGTAGTCCTGCTGGCGCGGACTGAGTTCGCTTTTCTGCAGCAGGTTGGTGAAGCCCAGGATGCCGTTGAGCGGCGTGCGGATCTCGTGGCTCATGTTGGCGAGGAATTCCGACTTGATGCGGCTGGCTTCCAGCGCCTCCTTGCGGGCGAAGTCCAGTTCGATGTTCTGGATCTCGATGGTCTCCAGGTTCTGCCGGACGTCTTCGGTGGCCTGTTCGATGCTGTGCTGCAGCTCTTCCTGGGCATTCTGCAGGGCTTCGGCCATGCGGTTGATGCCGGCGGCCAGCTCGTCCATCTCGTGGCTGCCCAGTGGCGGCAGGCGGGTTTCCAGGTTGCCGTCCTTGAGCTGGGCGACACCGGCCTTGATCGCACGCAGCGGTTCATTGATGGTGCGGCTCATGCGCAGGGCGAGCAGGGCGGTGACGGCCAGGCCGCCGACGATCAGCAGCAGGCTGGCGAACAGGCTGCGGTAGCCGCTGAGCAGCGTGCCCTGGTGCGACAGCTCCAGTTCCACCCAGCCGAGCAGCTGCGGAGGCTTTTCCGTTTCGCTCACGTCGCTGAGCACCAGGTGCTGATCGTAGACCGGAAGCAGGAACCGCGTGGCGTCCTGACCGCTGAGCAGGCTGATCTCGGTCTGGCTGTCGGGGGCGGGGTTGAGCATGCTGGGGCCGGCATGCGCCAGGGGCGTGCGCTCCGCTGCGAGGAAGCTGACCACGCGCACGTCGGGGTGGTCCAGCGCCTGCTGGGCGATGCGCTCGAGCAGGGCCTTGTTCTGTTGTTGCAGGGCCGGTGCGGCCAACGGCGCCAGGTGTTCGACCAGCATCTCGCCACGCTGCAGCAGTTGCGCCTGCAGGTTGGACAGCTGCACCCAGGTGAAATAGCCGCCCAGGACCAGAGCCAGCAGGCTGGTGGGAAGCAGGGTGAGCAGCAGTACACGCCCTTTGATGCCGAGATCCTTGAACACGATGTCTCTCCGTAATGACATCCGCGCAGTGTAGCGATTCGGCGCGACGGAATCTTCAGGTGAGCGGTTGTCGTTTAGGAGGTAGAATTATTCTCATTTTATTCCGTGGTCCCCGATGATGGCTCATTCTCTCGTGTCCGCCCGCATTCTCGCCGTCGAAGATGACCCCCTGCTGGCCAGCCACCTGCAGGCCGACCTGATGCGCCGCGGCTATGAGGTGACCCTGAGCCACGATGGCAGCGAGGGGCTGAGCCTGGCCGAGCGCGAGGACTTCGACCTGGTGCTGATGGACATCATGCTGCCGGGCACCAACGGCCTGGAGGCCCTGCAGCGTTTGCGCCAGCGTCGCCGGGTGCCGGTGTTGCTGATGTCGGCGCTGGGTGACGAGCAGAACCGCATCGCCGGCTTCAGCCAGGGGGCGGACGACTATTTGCCCAAGCCGTTCAGCCTGGGGGAGCTGAGCGTGCGGATCGAAGCGATCCTGCGCCGCGTGGCCTACGAACGGCACGAGCAGCAGGCCCCCAGGAGCGACGAGGGGCTGAGCTTCGACGAGGGGCGCAGTGATGTCTCGCATGCCGGGCAGTGGGCCGGGCTGACGCCCAGCGAGTACCGGGTGCTGGAACTGCTCTGGCGCAACCGCGAGGAAGTCCTGAGCAAGCCCTTCCTCTATCAGCAGGCGTTGCGTCGCGCCTATGCCCAGCATGATCGCAGCCTGGACATGCATGTCAGCCACGTGCGCCGCAAGCTGCAGGCCATCGGCTATGCCGATGCGCGGGTGGACACCGCCTGGGGCAAGGGCTACGTGATGGTGCAGGTCAGCCCATGAGCCTGCCGGGGCGGCACTCGCTGCTGTGGAAACTGAGCGGTGCACTGGCGCTGTTCTGCCTGTTGCTGGTGAGCCTGCATGTCGATATCGGTCGCCTCCTGCTGCAGAACACTTCCTACCTGTCTGACTCGACCAAGGCGGTGCTCGGCGCTTACGCGCACGCCGCCGAGCGTGCCTGGCGTGAGGACGGGGCCGAGGGCGTCGATGGCTTTCTGCGGGCATTGCGTGAACGCGAGCAGGTCTGGGCGGTGGTGGTCGACGCCGAGCTGCGTTCGCTGTCCTCGCAGCCGCTGGACGGGGAGGCGCGGCAGCGCCTGGATTTCGTGCGTGCGCTCGACTTCTCCGTCGGACGCCCCGGGGGCACTCCGGCGTTTTCCATCCCGTTCAGCGACGACCAGGCGCGCCTGATCATGGAGCTGCCGCAGCGTCTGAACCCGCGTCGCTACAACGACATCTGGGAAGTCCTGCTGCAGCGGGTGCTGCCGGCCGTGCTCGCGGTATTGCTCGGCCTGCTGTTGTACCGCGTGCTGATCGCGCCGCTGGCGATCCTGCGCCGCCAGGCGGTGGCACTGAGTGCCGGCGACCTGGAGGCCCGGGTGGGTCCCGGGGTGGGCGGGCGCCAGGACGAGCTGGGAGAGCTGGCGCGGACCTTCGATCACATGGCCGGGCGCCTGCAGAATACGCTGACCTTTCAGCGTCAGCTGCTGCGTGACCTGTCGCACGAGCTGCGCACGCCGCTGAGCCGGCTGCGTGTCGCCGGCGAGCACGAGCAGGATATCGTCGCCCTGCGCCAGCGCCTGGAGCGTGAGGTCGACGGCATGGAGAAGCTGATCGGCGACACCCTCGAGCTGGTCTGGCTGGATACCGAACGGCCCAGCCTGCCGCTGGAGCCGATCGATATCGGCCGGCTCTGGGAAGTGCTGCGCGAGAATGCCGGCTTCGAGTCGGGCTGGGACATCCAGCGCTTGCCCTGCGATCTGCCAGCCGACTGCGTCGTGCGCGGGCACCTCAACGGCCTGGCGCAGGCGCTGGAGAACGTGTTGCGCAACGCGATTCGCCACTCCCCCGAGGGTGGGGTGGTACGCCTGAGCGGCCGGCGCGAAGGGGATTATTGGTGGCTGTGCGTCGAGGACCAGGGGCCAGGCGTGCCGCAACAGGCGCTGGAAGCGATCTTTCGTCCCTTCACCCGCCTCAACGCGGCGCGCCCAGGTGGCGATGGCTACGGCCTCGGTCTGGCCATCGCGCGCAGCATGGTGCAACTGCAGGGCGGCCAGTTGTGGGCAAAGAGCCCGGAAGCGGGGTTGCGCATCCATCTGCGCCTGCCGGCGGACCCTGGCGAGTCCGCACCTCAGCAGCAGGCGCCAGTGGCGGCCCAGGCGGATTCGGCGCTCGGTTGACTCACCTGACTGGGCTGCGCCAGCCGGTTGTCGACCTGAATACGGCGACCGCCACGCGAACCCGGTGACGGCTTGACGATGCGTCTGTGCATGGACGTCCGCCCTGCGTGCAGGGCGGGTCCCGTCGCCTCAGAAGTTCTGCGTCAGGCCGAACACGTAGCGCCGGCCATCGAGGTTGTAGGCGAAGTCCTCTTCGGTGGTGACCTCTTTGTTGGTGACGTTGTAGATACCGAACTTGAGGCTCAGGTCGCGGCTGGGTTTGTACACCAGGCCGACGTCGGCGAAGGTGTAGGCGGGGTAGGTCACGCCGTTGCTGCTGGAGCCGCTGGTGCCGGTCTGCCAGCGACCGGAGGTCTCGCCACGGTAGTTGATCTGGGTCCACAGGTTCAGTTTCTCGCTCGCCTGCCAGTCCAGCGAGGCATTGAACATGTGCTTGGCCACGTCGTTGAGCGGCTCTCCCTTGTACTGCCCGGACTTCTGCTCGGTGCTGGTGTAGGTGTAGCTGTGGCGGTAGGTGAGGTTGTCGAGAATCTGGTAGTCGAGGGTGAACTCGACGCCTCTCAGTTCGGCCTCGTCGACGTTCTCGTAGGCGGTATACCCGTACTGGTGGGCGGGGTAGGTGGTGCCGTTGTAGGTACAGGCGACGTTCTGGGCGCAGATGCGGCCGGTGCGGTTGATCTTGTCCTCGTAGTCGATCTGGTAGACGGTCAGGGTGCTGCTGAGGCCCAGGTCGAAGTTCTCGTAGCCGATCCCCAGTTCGCGGTTGACGCTGGTTTCCGGGATCAGGTCGGGGTTGCCGATGATCACCCCGCCCCTCGAGGTGGCGCCGTAGTCGGTGGCGCTCTGGCGCAGGGCCGGCGCCTTGTAGCCGGTGGTCACGCCGCCCTTGAGGGTGAAGTTGTCATTCAGGCGATAGACCGCGTAGACCTTCGGGCTGAACTCGCTGCCATAGGCCTGGTTGTCATCGAAACGGCCGCTCAGGGTCAGGGTCAGGGCATCGGTCAGGCTCCAGTTGTCCTCCAGGAACAGCGAGTTCTGGTAGCGATCCATCTCCACCACCGCGTTGGCGTCCGCCACCACCGGCTCGCGCAGCCCGCTGCTGGCGCCGTCCTCGAGCTTCTCGTACTTGTGCGTCAGGCCCGCGGTGAGGGCGTGCGAGCCGGCGAAGTAGGTCGCCTGGGTATTGGCTGTCAGCACGCTGTACTCGATGCCTTCACCGGTCGTGGCGTTCAGGCGGCTGAGGTTCTCGGAGTGGTCGTAATTGATGTAGCTGTCGCTCAGCAGGTTGCCGTAGCGGCCTTCGTGGGTGATCGCGTACGTGCGCTGGATGGAGTCGGTGAAGGTGGCGTCGTCGGCCTGGGGCAGGCTCTTGCCGGGGTTGGCCCAGCGCCGCTGGCGGCCCTCGTTGTAGTTGAAGGTGACGAGGTTCTGTTCATCGATGTTCCAGCCCAGCTTGCCGCCAGCGTTGCTGCGTCTGTAGCGCGGGTCGGTGGCGCCGCTGTCATCCTCCCCGATGAGGTGGCTCTCATCCTGGTGCAGGAACGAGCCATTGAGCTGCAGGGACAGCACGTCGCGGATCAGCGGCGCATTCAGGTAGGCGCTGGTCTGGTAGCCATCCTCGTTGACGTCGTTCTTGCTGTCGGCCATCGAGTATTCGGCGGTGATGCTGCCACCGAACTCGTTGTGGATCCGCTTGGTGATGATGTTGACCACGCCGCCCATGGCGTCGGAGCCATAGAGCGAGGATGCCGGGCCGCGGATGACCTCGATACGCTCGATGGCCTCGATCGGCGGCAGGAAGTTGATCGGCGTGCCCGCCTGGGTGCCGTTCAGGCCGAAGGCGTCGTTGCCCTGCACCGGACGGCCATCGATCAGGAACAGGGTATAGCCGGCCGTCATGCCGCGGATCATGATCGAGCGCTCGACGCCGCCCCCGGCGATCTGCACGCCGGCGACATTCTTCAGCGCATCGGTGACATCGGTATAGGAGCGCTTCTTCAGTTCTTCGGCCGAGATCACGCTGATGCTGGCCGGCGCATCCTTGATGCTCTGCTCGAAGCCCGAGGCGGTCACCACCACGTCATTGAGCTTCACCTGATCGGATGCCTGCGCGGCGGCGGTCGTGCAGGTGACCGAGGTCAGTGCGACGGCCAGCAGGGTTTTCTGGAACTGTGGGTTGCGACGAGCAGTGAACGGGGGGCGTGTGCGTGACATGCGAATAGCTCCTACGGAAATCAGGAAGGCCCGGGTGTCGGCGTGCTTGCAGAGCGACGGCGCGTCTCCGGCGGCGCAGGGCAGATCGTCCAGGCAGCTGTTCGGAGGCGTGACGCGATACGGGCGAGTGCTGCTTGGGGCGCCCATGTCCGGGCAGGTCTTGCCACTGGCAATCTGCCGGTAAGCTGCGGACAGGCTGCAAATGATATAAATACTCATCTGCGAGTAAATGTTATTTACAAACTATACATTTGCACTTTGTAAATTCTGCGCACCCCGGCAGCCCCACACGGCAGAGGGGTCGTGGGCCTGGTTCCGGCGAGGTGTAAATCTGAATGCGGCTCAATATCAATTGCGCAATCGCTGCTGTACCCTCGACGGCGCCTGGGCGGGGCGCATGCAGCCGAGGCGACGCCCGCATGCGGCGTACGCGCCTGCTACCTGTCCATTGCAACGAGGAGAGTGAGATGTCGTCGCTTCGCTCCGCCGTGACCCACCTGGTCGCCGCGTTCGCCCTGCTGGCCCTGACGTCTGCCCATGGCGCCTACCCACTGACGGTCAATCATGCGCAGGGTGGCCTGACGCTGAACGAGGTTCCCAAACGGGTTGCCGTGTTCGACCTGGCCACCCTGGACACGCTGGATGCACTCGGCGTGTCGGCGGCCGGGGTGCCGAAGATGGCCGGCCCCGAGTACCTGAAAGACACCTACGCGGGGCGTGAGGTGGTCAATGTCGGCACCCTGTTCGAGCCGGACTATGCCGCGCTGGAAGCCCTCCGCCCGGACCTGATCATCATTGCCGGCCGTTCCAGTGGCGCTTACGCGAAACTCGCGCAGCTGGCGCCGACCCTCGACCTGAGCATCGCGCCGGATGCCTTCCTCGCCGGGGTGCGGCAGAACCTGCGGCTGCTGGGCGACATCTTCGACCGCCAGGCGCGGGCCGCCCGGCTGGATGCCGAGCTGCAACAGGCACTGGCGGCGACGCACGAGAAGAGTCAGGGGCTCGCTACGCTGACGCTGTTCACCGTCAACGATGCGCTGATGGTGCATGCGCCAGGCGAGCGTTTCGGCATGCTCGCCGAGGTGCTGGGCACGACGTCCGTTGCCCCGCCGGTCGACCCGGCATCCCTGCCGCAGGGCCGCCCGGCGCCCGGTTCGCCAGAGGCCATGCAGCTGCGCGAACGGCACAAGGCGCGCCTGGCTGCCGCCCTGCAGGCCGAGCCGGACTGGCTGGTGATCCTGGATCGCGGTGCCGCGACCGGTGGCGAGGGCAAGGCGGCGCAGACGCTCGCCGCGCACCCGGCTGTCGCCGCCAGCACGGCCTGGACCGAGGGCCGGGTGTTCTATCTCGATCCGGCCACCTGGTACATCGCCACGGGTGGTTATCAGGGACTGATGAAGACCCTGGAGGATTTCGCGGCGGTGCCGTGAAGCCGGCGCCTGCCGCTGCGGGCATCGGCTTCATCACGCCCTGACATGGATCATGGCGTGATGAAGCCACGGGTTCGGCGTATCATGACGCCCCTTTGCGTCAGTCTGGATTCGCACACCCCATGAGCCTGCAATTCCCCACCATCGCCGACTGCATCGGCAATACGCCTCTGGTGCGCCTGCAACGCCTGGCTGGTGAGACCAGCAACACCCTGCTGGTCAAGCTGGAAGGCAACAACCCGGCCGGGTCGGTCAAGGATCGTCCGGCGCTGTCGATGATCAACCGTGCCGAGCTGCGTGGCGACATCCAGCCAGGCGACACCCTGATCGAAGCCACCAGCGGCAACACCGGCATCGCCCTGGCGATGGCGGCGGCGATCAAGGGTTACAAGATGATCCTGATCATGCCCGACAACTCCACTGCCGAGCGCAAGTGGGCGATGACCGCCTACGGCGCCGAGCTGATTCTGGTCAGCAAGGAGGAGGGCATGGAGGGCGCGCGTGACCTGGCGGAGAAACTGCAGGCCGAAGGCCGTGGCAAGGTGCTCGACCAGTTCGCCAATGGTGACAACCCCGAGGCGCACTACAGCGGCACCGGCCCGGAAATCTGGCGCCAGACCGGCGGAACCATCACCCACTTCATCAGCTCGATGGGCACCACCGGCACCATCATGGGGACCTCGCGCTACCTCAAGGAGCAGAACCCGGCGATCCAGATCGTCGGCCTGCAACCGCAGGAAGGCTCGGCCATTCCCGGCATCCGTCGCTGGCCGCAGGAATACCTGCCGAAGATCTACCAGGCCGAGCGTGTCGATCAGGTGATGGACATGGGCCAGGCCGAGGCCGAGCACGTGATGCGGCGTCTGGCGCGTGAAGAAGGCATCTTCTGCGGCGTTTCCTCCGGCGGTTCGGTGGCCGGCATGCTGCGCCTGTCGCAGCAGGTGGAGAACGCCGTGCTGGTGGCGATCATCTGCGACCGCGGCGACCGCTACCTGTCCACTGGCGTTTACGAAGAACCGACGAACTGATGGCCAGACGCAGCTCCAACCTGCGCTTCCAGCCCAGCGGCGGCAGTCGGGCGACGCAGGTACCGGTCGGCAAGAAGCAGAAACTCACCATCGAGCGGCTGGCGGGTGACGGTCGCGGCATCGCCTTCGAGGCCGGGCGCACCTGGTTCGTCAGCGGTGCCCTGGCTGGCGAAGAGGTCGAGGCGCGGGTGCTGAGCGCGCGCAGCCAGACCGTCGAGGCACGTGCCGAACGCATCATCGCCGCCAGCAGCGAACGACGCGTCGCGCCCTGTGCGCATGCCGAGCGCTGCGGCGGCTGCAACCTGCAGCACCTGCCTCATGCCGAGCAGCTTGCCCTGAAACAGCGCACGCTGGCCGAGCAGCTGTCGCGCCTGGGTGGCGTGCAGCCGGAGGAGTGGGCGCCGCCGCTGGTCGGTCCCGAGCTGGGCTACCGGCGTCGGGCACGCGTTGCCGTGCGCTGGGATGCCAAGGCGCGTCAGCTGCAGGTCGGGTTCCGTGCCGAGGCCAGCCAGGAGATCGTCGCCATCGACGACTGTCCGGTACTGGTACAGCCCTTGCAACCCATTTTCCAGGCATTGCCGGGGCTGCTGCACAGCCTGGAGAGACCCCAGGCAGTCGGTCACGTCGAGCTGTTCAGTGGCACCGCCGAAGCCGTCCTGCTGCGGCATACCGCAGCGCTGACCGATGCCGATCTGGCCCGTCTGCGCCGCTTCTGTCACGAGCATGCCGCGCAGCTCTGGTTGCAGGGTGACGGGCAGCCACAGGCGGACGACGCGGCCGCCGAACTGGGCTTCGAACTGCCGCGCTGGCAGCTGCGACTGGCCTATCGCCCCGGGGATTTCGTGCAGGTCAACGGTCCGGTCAACGAGGCGATGGTCGCGCAGGCGCTAGACTGGTTGGCAGTGCAGGCGGATGAGCGCGTGCTGGATCTGTTCTGCGGGCTGGGCAATTTCGCCCTGCCGCTGGCGCGTCAGGCTGCCGAGGTGGTGGCCGTGGAAGGGGTCGAGGCGATGGTGGCGCGAGCCGCCGCCAACGCCGCGAACAATGGCCTGGGCAATGCGCACTTTTTCCGTGCCGACCTGTCCAAGCCGCTGGCCGACGAGGCCTGGGCGCGCGGCGGTTTCTCCGCGGTGCTGCTCGACCCGCCGCGCGACGGTGCGCTGCAGGTCGTGCGCGGCATGCGCGAGCTGGGCGCCCGGCGCCTGGTCTATGTATCCTGCAACCCGACCACCCTGGCGCGCGATGCCGCCGAACTGGTCCGGCAGGGATACCGCCTGCGACGTGCCGGGATTCTCGACATGTTCGCGCAGACCGCGCATGTCGAGGCGATGGCGTTATTCGAGATAGCCGAGCCTTAGGTTCGGGACAAGGCGGCACGTTCGGTGTCGCAGGGATGTGCAGGATGCACGTTCTTTCAGTTAATCCGACCGGCTCAGAGAAGGCCGGCGACTGCTCGGTGCGGCGTATGCGCACCGTAGGGAAGGTAAGACGATGGTTCAGGTGAGAGCGCATCAGCCAGTCAACGATGACGGCAGCATCAATCTCGAGGCCTGGTTGGATCATGTCACCAGCGTCGACCCGGCGCTGGATCGTCAGGCACTGCACGAGGCCTGCGAGTTCGCCCGCGATCTGGAGCAGCAGGCCAACACCACCCCGCATCACTGGAGCGAAGGCGGCTCGACCTTCCGTGCCGGCCTCGACATCGCGGAAATCCTCGCCGATCTCAAGCTCGATCAGGATTCCCTGGTCGCCGCGATCATCTATCGCGGCGTACGCGAGGGCAAGATCACCCTGGCCGCGGTGCACCAGCGCTTCGGCCCGGTGGTGGCCAAGCTGATCGAAGGCGTGCTGCGCATGGCGGCGATCAGCGCCAGTATCAACCCGCGCGAATCGGTGGTGGTCGGCTCGCAGACGCAGGTGGAGAACCTGCGCAAGATGCTCGTGGCCATGGTCGACGACGTGCGCGTGGCACTGATCAAGCTGGCCGAGCGCACCTGTGCGATTCGCGCGGTCAAGGAAGCCGACGAGGAGAAGCGCCAGCGGGTGGCGCGCGAGGTGTTCGACATCTATGCGCCGCTGGCCCACCGCCTCGGTATCGGCCATATCAAGTGGGAGCTGGAGGACCTGTCCTTCCGTTACCTGGAGCCCGAGCAGTACAAGCAGATCGCCAAGCTGCTGCACGAGCGTCGTCTGGATCGCGAGCAGTACATCAACGACGCCATGGATCACCTGCGCCAGGAGCTGGAAGCCACCGGCATCAAGGCCGACATCAGCGGCCGGGCGAAACATATCTATTCGATCTGGCGCAAGATGCAGCGCAAGGGCCTGCAGTTCAGCCAGATCTACGACGTGCGCGCGGTGCGCGTGCTGGTGCCTGAGGTGCGTGACTGCTACACCACGCTGGGTATCGTGCACACCCTGTGGCGGCACATTCCCAAGGAGTTCGACGACTACATCGCCAACCCCAAGGAGAACGGCTACCGCTCGCTGCACACCGCCGTGCTCGGCCCGGAAGGCAAGGTGCTGGAGGTGCAGATCCGCACCCACGCCATGCACGAGGAAGCCGAGCTGGGCGTCTGCGCGCACTGGCGCTACAAGGGCACCGACGTCAAGTCCGGCTCCAACCACTACGAAGAGAAGATTTCCTGGCTGCGTCAGGTCATCGAGTGGCACGAGGAACTGGGCGACATCGGCGGCCTGGCCGAGCAGCTGCGCGTCGACATCGAGCCGGACCGGGTCTACGTGTTCACGCCCGACGGCCATGCCATCGACCTGCCCAAGGGCGCCACGCCACTGGACTTCGCCTACCGCGTGCACACCGAGATCGGCCACAACTGCCGTGGCGCCAAGATCAACGGGCGCATCGTGCCGCTGACCTACAGCCTGCAGACCGGCGAGCAGGTGGAGATCATCACCAGCAAGCAGGGCTCGCCGAGCCGCGACTGGCTCAACCCCAACCTGGGCTACGTCACCACCAGCCGGGCGCGGGCGAAGATCGTGCACTGGTTCAAGCTGCAGGACCGCGACCAGAACGTCGCCGCCGGCAAGCAACTGCTCGAGCGCGAGCTGGCACGCCTGGCGCTGCTCGGCGTGGACTTCGACAAGCTGGCGGAAAAGGCCAACCTGAAGACCGCCGAGGACCTGTTCGCGGCCATGGGCGCAGGCGATGTGCGCCTGGCCCATGCGGTCAACCTGGCCCAGCAGCTGGTCGAGCCGGAGCGCAGCAGCGAGCAGCTCGAGCTGATCCCGCGCAAGGCCCAGGGCTTCAAGCCGGGCAAGCGTGGCGACATCCAGATCCAGGGGGTCGGCAACCTGCTGACGCAGATGGCCGGTTGCTGCCAGCCACTGCCGGGCGATCCCATCGTCGGCTACATCACCCTGGGGCGCGGCGTCACCATTCACCGCCAGGACTGCCCGACGGCGCTGCAACAGGCCGGGCGCGAGCCGGAACGGATGATCCAGGTGAGCTGGGGCCCGGTGCCGGTGCAGACCTACCCGGTGGAGATCGTCATCAAGGCCTACGACCGCTCCGGTCTGCTGCGTGACGTGACCCAGGTACTGCTCAACGAGAAGCTCAACGTGCTGGCGGTCAACACCCGCTCGAACAAGGAGGACAACACCGCCTCCATGTCGATCACCGTGGAGATCCCCGGGCTGGATGCGCTCGGCCGCCTGCTGGCGCGTATCGGCCAGTTGCCCAACATCATCGAGGCGCGCCGTCACCGCGCCAATTGAGCGGCAGGCCTCGAGCAACAAGCTGCAAGTGAAAGGTGGTCCGCCGCTTTCTCTTGTGGCTTGAAGCTTTCAGCTTGCCGCCCAGGAGTTTCCATGTACCAACTCGACGACCTGCTGCACCTCATGGCGCGCCTGCGTGACCCACAGCACGGCTGCCCCTGGGACCTCAAGCAGAGCTACGCGAGCATCGTGCCCTACACCCTGGAAGAGGCCTACGAGGTCGCCGATGCCATCGAGCGCGGCGACTTCGCGCATCTGCCGGGGGAACTCGGCGACCTGTTGTTCCAGGTGGTCTACTACAGCCAGCTGGCGCAGGAGGAGGGGCGTTTCGACTTCGCCAGGGTGGTCGATGGCATCACCGCCAAGCTGATCCGCCGGCATCCGCACGTGTTTCCCGACGGCGACCTGTATGGGGCGCCGGATGCAGCCAGGCTGCAGGAGGCGGCGGTCAAGCAGCGCTGGGAGGAGCTCAAGGCCGAGGAGCGCGCCGAGAAGGCCGCCGTGCCCGAGCAGCTGTCCCTGCTCGATGACGTGCCGACCGCGTTGCCGGCACTGAGCCGCGCGGCCAAGCTGCAGAAGCGTGCGGCGCAGGTCGGCTTCGACTGGCCCGAGGCCCTGCCGGTGGTGGACAAGGTGCGCGAGGAACTGGACGAAGTGCTGGAGGCCATGAGCGAGAACGATGCCGAGGCGGTGGCCGAGGAAGTCGGCGATCTGCTGTTCGTCGTCACCAACCTGGCGCGTCACCTCAAGGTCGATCCCGAGGCTGCGCTGCGCGCCGCCAACGGCAAGTTCGAGCGGCGCTTCCGCTTCATCGAGCAGAGCGTGCGCGAAGCCGGACGGCGTCTGGATGGCTGCTCGCTGGAGGAGCTGGACGCGCTCTGGGGCGAAGCGAAGAAGCTGGAGAAGCTGGCGCCCGGTTGCTGATCGGGTATCCCGGCATGCATCCGGCCCGTGCGGCTGGAGCCAGGGCCGGTTAGCCATTATGCTGGGCGCTTCGAAATGGCGGTGCCGCGCGCCGCTGCAACAACATCATGTTCGGGATCTTTAGTCATGGGTCTTTCCCTGCGCGACCAGCTGCTCAAAGCCGGGCTGGTCAATGAAAAACAGGCCAAGCAGGTTGGCAAGCAGCAGCAGAAGCAGAAACGTCTGGCGCACAAGGGGCAGGCCGAACTGGATGACAGCACCCGCCAGGCGGCCCTGCAGGCGCAGGCGGAGAAGGCGGCGCGCGACCAGGAGCTGAATCGTCAGCAGCAGGAGAAGGCCGAGCAGAAGGCCCGCGTGGCGCAGATCAAGCAACTGATCGAGCGCTCGCGCCTGCCCAAGCTCGATGGCGAGGACTACTACAACTTCGTCGACGACAAGAAGGTCAAGCGCCTGCCGGTCAACAACATGGTGCGCAACAAGCTGTCCAACGGCTGGCTGGCCATCGTGCGTCACGGCGGTGGTTATGAAGTCATCCCGCGCGAGGCGGCGCTGAAGATCCAGGAGCGCGATGCCTCGCGCATCGTCCTGCTCAATACCCATGTCGAAGAGCCGGATGCCGACGATCCCTACGCGGCCTACCAGATTCCTGACGACCTGATGTGGTGACGCTTCGGCGCGTAGCGCTCAGCAGCGCTTGCCGCCCAGCAGCACGCGGCCGAAGCTGGCACCTGCGTCCTGCGGTGTGATCGCCAGCAGGCGATCCATGCACAGGCGCTGTTCGCCGTCGGCCGTGCGCAGGAGCAGGAACTCTTCCTTGCTCGCCGCGGTTTCCGTGGTCAGCGCACGGCCTTGCAGGCGCGTGCCGTCGACCAGCTCCACGTCCAGCTGATAGCCATGCAGGCAGGCGATTTCCAGGTAGTCGTAGAGGTCGCAGGCCAGCGGTTGGTAGTCGTCCATCGCGTCACTCCTCGTGCTCTGCGCTGAGCCTAGTCGGGAACCGCTCGGGCGGCACGCTCTGCCGTCTTCTTCGCCATGAAAAACGCCGCGACCTGCAGCAGGTCGCGGCGCTCCGTCGGTGCCGGGCGGTTACAGCAGGGGAATGGTGTAGCTGACGATCAGGCGGTTCTCGTCGAGGTCGCCGATGCTCGCGTTGGAGCGCACCATCGCGTTACGCCAGCGCACGCCCAGGTTCTTCAGCGGACCTTCCTGGATGATGTAGCTGATGTCCACGTCGCGTTCCCATTCCTTGCCGCTCGCGCCACCCACGCCATCGAAGCCGTCGCCGGTCACGTAGCGAACGAACGCGCTCAGCCCCGGGACGCCATAGCTGGCGAAGTTGATGTCATAGCGGGCCTGCCAGGATTTCTCGTCCTTGCGGGTGAAGTCGAGGATCTGCAGGTAGTTGACGATGTAAGGATCGGTCTCGGAGAGGAAGGGGAAGGCGTTGTCGCCGCCGACCTTCTGGTAGCCCAGGCGGAAGGTGTGCGCACCGATGCCGGCCCAGAGGTTGACCGAGGTCAGGTCGTTGTCCACGTCGCCGCCAAGCTTGCGGCCGTTGTCCTGAGAATCGAAGTAGGCCAGGTTGGCGCCCAGCTTCCAGTCGCCGATGGGCTGCACGTGGATCAGGTTGTAGAGCTTCTGGTCGTAGATGTCTTCCAGCTCGCCGTACCACAGGCCGACGGTGGTATTGCCGCCGTTGAACTTGTAGTCACCGCCGGCGAAGTTGTAGCGGTCGCTCTTGCCGCCGACGTTGCTCGCGGTGATGTCCTGGCTGTCGGTGGAGTTGCGGAAGTTCACTTCACGCAGCTGGCCGCCGTTGAGGGTCAGTCCGGCGAGTTCCTGTGAGGTGATCATGCCACCGGTGAACACCTGCGGCAGCAGGCGCGAATCGCCGGAGGAGACGATCGGCAGCTTGGGCATCAGGCCGCCGACCTTGCCGATGGTCTTGGAGATGCGCACCTTGACCGCGCCGGTCGCCTCGGAATATTCGTCCGGGCCTTCATCGCCGAAACCGTTGGGCAGCAGGTTGGTGCCGGCACGTTCATCCGAGGAGTCGAGCTTCAGACCCAGGCCGGCATAAGCGTCCAGACCGAAACCCACGGTGCCTTCGGTAAAGCCTGACTCGGCCTTGAGAATGAAGCCTTGCGCCCATTCTTCGCGCTTGGACTGCTGAGCGGCGGTGGTGTCGCGCAGGTCGCGGTTCATGTAGAAGTTGCGCAGTTCGAGTGTGGCCTTGCTGTCACCGATGAAGTCGGCCTGTGCCAGGCCGGGGAGTGTGAGGCTGGCGCCCAGCGTGGCGAGGGCCACGGCGCGGGCGAGGGGAGTCTTGCTCATTATTGTTGTCTCCTCGTTGTTGTTATTAGCGGGCGGCCACTCTGTGACCGACCCGTTACGGCGCCATGAAATAAAGCACTTCGGTTATTCGGCGACTGTAAGACTTTAGTCTGGCGGGGCCTGGGGCCTGCCGGGGCTTTCAGGGCTGCGAGGCTCTAGCGCGTGGTGACGGGCGCCTTTCGCGCTTCGACCGCCGATCGGGAAAGCGCCGCTGAGTGCACGGGCAGCGAGAAAAAACCGCCAACCGTTGGTCGATCAGCCCTAAAGCTTGCTGCTGCGCGGCCGTTAAGTTCGGCAGATCACCTGCCTGGGTACCCGGCCATGAATCCTCTGAGCTCCTTCAACTCCGCCGCTTCACGCACCGCGCATGCCAGCCAGTCGGCCGCTGCGCGCAACAACGCCGCCGATGCACAGGCGACGCTGGCCAACCGTCTTGCCGACAAGCTGGGGCTGCAGCCCGGGGCGCTCAATGGCAAGCGTGACGACTACACGCCGGAGAAGGTAGCGGGGCGCGTGCTTGGCTTCGTCGAGCAGCGCCTGCAGAGCGAGGCCGCGGCCGGGGCTGATCCGGCCCGGCTGGAGCAACTGCTGGCGCAGGCGCGCGAAGGTATCGAGAAGGGTTTCGCCGATGCGCGCAAGATTCTCGACGGCATGGGCGTGCTGGGTGGCCAGGTGGCCAGTGACATCGATGACACCTACTCGCGTATCCAGGATGGCCTGGGCGATCTCGACAAGCGCTTTGGCGCGGCAACCCCGGGCACCGCGGATAGCGTTGCGGTCGCTGGATACAGCGAGCGTTTCAGCGCGCAGGCGGAAACCTTCGACCTGGCCA
Organism: Pseudomonas sp. BMW13; assembly: GCF_013357275.1. Taxonomy (NCBI): domain Bacteria; kingdom Pseudomonadati; phylum Pseudomonadota; class Gammaproteobacteria; order Pseudomonadales; family Pseudomonadaceae; genus Pseudomonas; species Pseudomonas sp. BMW13. The sequence goes on from NZ_SUKD01000015.1 coordinate 89,123, forward strand.
TCACCACGCGCGATGGCGATCGCCTGCGTGTCTCCGTGGCACAGGCTTCGGCCAGCTGGTCGCAAAGCAGCTTCGCCGCGGCGAGCGACGGCAGTTCCAGCAGCCTGGTGGCCAGCAGTCAGTCCGGCAGCCTGCAGATCGGCGGCTGGCAGGTCAGTGTGGAAGGTGAGCTGGACGATGACGAGATCAAGGCCCTGGAAAAGCTGTTCAGCCAGGTGCAGGACCTCTCCGACAAGTTCTATGCCGGTGATCTGTCTGGGGCTTTCGACCGCGCCATGGCGCTGGACATGGACGGCGAGCAGCTGGCATCGATGTCGTTGCGCCTGACCCAGACCAGCGTGCGTCAGGCCACCGATGCCTACGGCGCCGTGGGCGGGCAGGGCGCCAGTGCGGTCAACAGCGGCTTGCAGGACTACGCCCAGGGCCTGCTCGATGCACTGCGCAGCGCTGGCGACCTGGCTCAGGATGCCGGTGGCATGCTCAAGGATCTGCTCAAGGGTGGTTTCTCGCTCGACGAGCGCTTCGATCTGCCGCGCCTGGAGAAGGCCGACAGTCTCAACCGCAACCTGCTCGACGGCCTGCAGTCGCTGCTCGCCGGCGAGGCTGGCGAGAGTGGCGACGACGCGAGCTGATGCCGCGCGGTGCTAGACTGCGCACCTTGCTGACAGTGAGGTGCGCTCATGAAGCCTGAATGCCAACTTTTCGGAACCCTGGGTTGCCATCTGTGTGAGGTGGCCGAGGCGCTGCTCATGCCGTTCGTCGAGAACGGCCTGCTGGTCGAGCTGATCGATATCGCCGAGCATGAAGGGCTGGTCGATTCGTACGGCCTGCGCATTCCGGTGCTGCGCCGCTGCGATACCGGCGCTGAGCTGAACTGGCCGTTCGATGCCGAGGAAGTGGTGGCCTTTCTGCGCTGAAGGCCCGCTGGCAGCGAGCTGGCACCGTGCCGATCTGCGGCGGGCAGGAATGCCAGGCATAAAAAAACCCGCCTTGACAGGCGGGTTTTTGATTTGGTCGGAGAGACAGGATTCGAACCTGCGACCTTCTCGTCCCGAACGAGACGCGCTACCAAGCTGCGCTACACTCCGAATGAGGCGTATTCTACCGAAAAACTTTTACTGCACAAGGGGTTAGCCTGAAAAAACTTCCGGCCGGCATGGCCATCATCCGTTCAGGCTTGGCGCCAGGTGCGCGTCGGTAGCGCCTCGCCTCAGAGTTCCTTGACCGTCTGAACCTGATCCTTGTTGATCGTGGCGCGCTTGCCATCGAGTTGTTCGAACTCGTAGAAGCCCGACTCTTCGTCATATGTCGGCTTGTCCACGGTCTGGATCTCACGGCCATCGTTGAGGGTGATCACCGACGGCGAAGCGCAACCGGCGAGGGCCGCGAAACCGATCACCAGCAGCAGGGCGGGAAGGGTCCGTTTGGTCATGGTCTGTCTCCTTGGGTACGAATGGGGTGCCATACCTTCGCTCTGACGTGAAACGGCCGCATGAGTTCCGCTGAGGGCGTCGGTTTCAGCGTCAGCGTGCGGTGGCGGCAAGAATTTCCGGCGTGTTGAGGTTGGCCAGGCGTGGGTCGTCCAGCGGGCAGTCGACGGCAATGGGGTCGAGCCTGCCGAACCAGCGCTGGGGACTGCGCTCACCCGACTGCCAGGCGCGCTCGAGGTCGTCCCGCAGGTGAGTGGGGAGCAGGCAGAACAGCGGTTGCCAGTACGCGCCCTGGCGGACGACCACTGGCCGGCTGCCCGCCTGCGCGAGCAGGGCGTCGAGCAGCGCTGCGTCGACGAGGGGGGCGTCGCAGGGCAGTACCAGCATCTGTGGATGGCGAGCGGCGGCCATGCCGGCGCGGATGCCCGCCAGGGGACCCTGGAAATCCTGCTCCTGATCGGCCACCAGCTGGTCGGCATAGGGGGCATAGCGCTCGTTGTTGCGGTTGCAGGAAATGATCAGGTCGTCGCTGAGCGGCCTGGTCAGTTCATGCAGCCAGGCGATCAGCGGGCGGCCGTGCCAGTGCAGCAGGCCTTTGTCCTGCCCGCCCATGCGTTGCCCGCGACCACCGGAGAGCAACAGCACCGAACAGTTGGCAAGGGCATTGGGCGTAGGCATGCGGCGGTCTCCGGGGCGGGCGGTGTGATATAACGTCGCCCATTGTCTACCAATTGGATGCCTGCCATGAACCACAAGGCCGACGCGGTTTTCGTGCCGCTGAACATTGCCGTACTGACTGTCAGCGACACGCGCACGCTGGATACCGATACCTCCGGGCAATTGCTGGTCGATCGCCTGAGCGCTGCCGGACACCAGCTGGCGGCGCGCGTCCTGCTCAAGGACGATCTGTACCGCATCCGCGCCCAGGTCGCGACCTGGATCGCCGAGGATCAGGTGCAGGTCGTGGTGATCACCGGCGGCACCGGTTTCACTGGGCGTGACAGTACTCCCGAGGCCGTCGCCTGTCTGCTGGACAAGCAGGTCGATGGTTTTGGCGAACTGTTCCGGCAGATTTCCGTGGCCGATATCGGCACCTCCACCATCCAGTCGCGCGCGCTGGCCGGCCTGGCCAACGGTACACTGGTCTGCTGCCTGCCGGGTTCGACCAACGCCTGTCGTACCGCATGGGACGGCATCCTCGCCGAGCAGCTGGATGCGCGTCATCGTCCGTGCAACTTCGTGCCGCACCTGAAAGAGGTCGGCGCCTGCGAGACGCGCGGATGAGTGCTGGCGACAAGCCCGGCCTGCTGCCCATGGAGGCGGCACTGGAGCGCCTTCTGGCGCTGGCCGACGCGGCGCCGGTGGAACAGATCGAGTCGGTCGCGCTGGCCGAGGCGGATGGCCGCGTGCTGGCCGAGCCGCTGATCGCGGCGCTGGATCTGCCGCCCTGGGCCAACAGCGCCATGGACGGTTATGCCCTGTGTCTGGCCGACTGGAATGGCCAGGCGCTGCCCGTGAGTCAACGCATTCAGGCCGGGTCGGCGCCCGCGCCGCTGCAGCCGGGCAGCTGTGCGCGGATCTTCACCGGTGCGCCGCTGCCGCATGGCGCCGACACGGTGGAAATGCAGGAGAACGTCGACCTGGACGATGCCGGGCGGGCCGTGTTCCGCGAGACGCTTAGGGTCGGCCAGAACGTGCGTGCGCAAGGCCAGGAGACGCGCAGGGGCGAGTGCGTGCTGCCGGCAGGTACCCGCCTGGGCCCGGTCGAACTGGGGCTGGCGGCATCGCTTGGCGTGGCGCAACTGCCGGTGCGCCGGCGTCTGCGCGTGGCGGTGCTCTCCACCGGCGATGAGCTGGTGGAGCCAGGCCAGGCGCTGGGGCCGGGGCAGATCTACAACAGCAACCGACGCCTGTTGATCGCCTGGTTGCAGCGCCTGGGCTGTGCGGTGACAGACGCCGGGATTCTGCCGGACGACCTGCCGCGTACCCGCGCGGCGCTGGCTGCCCTGGGCGAGGTCGACCTGATCCTGTCCACCGGTGGCGTTTCCGTCGGGGAGGCTGACTTCCTCGGCCTGGCCCTGCGCGAGGCGGGCGAGCTGGCGCTGTGGAAGCTGGCGATCAAACCGGGCAAGCCGCTGACCTTCGGTCATTACCAGGGCGTGCCGGTAATTGGTCTGCCGGGCAATCCGGCCTCGACGCTGGTCACCTTCGGCCTGCTCGCGCGCCCCTACATGCTGCGCCGCCTTGGCGTTCAGCGGGTCGAGCCGCTGGGCTTCCCGCTGCCGGCGGGCTTCACCTGGAGCAAACCGGGCATGCGCCGCGAGTACCTGCGGGCGCGGTTGGAGCACGGCCGGGTGGTGCCTTACGCCAATCAGAGTTCCGGCGTGCTGCGCAGTGCGGCCTGGGCCGAGGGCCTGGCGGAAGTCATGGAGGGCAGCACCCTCGCCGAAGGGGACATGCTGCGTTTCATCCCGCTGAGCGAGATTCTGGGCTGAGCGACACGCGCCCGGCCATTGCCTGGCTGGGCGCGTTAGATGGTGTGGCGAGACTACGGAGTCACAATTGCAACGATAGAATTTGCAAATGGGTCATATAGAGGGCATAGTCGCGCACTTATATGAATTCCCTCGACACGGTCGTGCCCATGCTGAAGCGCTTCGCACCCCTCGTGCCTGTTGCACTCACCCTGTTTCTCGCCGCCTGCGCGGGCCATGCGCCGCAGCCGCAGAGCGGCGAAACCTCGGCCCGGCCCGCCGCCCCTGTACAGGCTCAGCAGAGCGAGCCGGCAGAGGATGACGTCGCCGCACTGGTCGACGACAAACCCTATGAAATGCCGCAGTTGGCCGACAGCCTGCTCGATCTCGGGCGTTCGCTGATCGGCACCCGCTATCGCTACGGCGGCACCTCGGTGCAGTCCGGTTTCGATTGCAGCGGCTTCGTCGGCTACCTGTTCCGCGAAGAAGTGGGTCTGGAGCTGCCGCGCTCCACCCGCGAGCTGATCAAGCTGGATGCGCCCAAGGTGGCGCGTGCCGACCTGGAACCGGGTGACCTGATCCTGTTCAACAACCGGGGGCGTGGTCGCGTCAGCCATGCCGGCATCTACCTGGGCGATGACCAGTTCATCCATTCCAGCAGCAGCCGCAGCGGTGGCGTGCGCATCGACAGCCTGGACGACAGCTACTGGAAGCGCAGCTACATGGAGGCCAAGCGCGTGCTGGCGCTGGCTTCGACAGAAGACGAACAGGCCTCGGCCAAGGCCCATCCCTGAGGGGGCGGCGTAACCGCAGGGTTGCGCCACCACGCCCGAGGCGGCAGAGTAGAGCCTGTCCAGGCTCAGGATCGCCTCGCTCATGCCCGTCACGACCCGTGTTGCCCTCGTTTCCCTCGCGCTGCTGCTGAGTGCCTGCAGCAGCCACGCTCCCGCTCCCCAGCCCGTCTACATACCGCCAAGCGCTTCCTCGGCCTATCAGGGCGGAACCGAGGATGTCCTGTTTCGTGCGCTCGGCCTGGTCGGTACTCCTTACCGTTATGGCGGCAACACACCCGAGGGCGGCTTCGATTGCAGTGGCCTGATCGGCTATGTCTACCGCGACGCCGCCGGTATCAGCCTGCCTCGCTCGACGCGTGAGCTCAGTGCCATGCGCACCCCGGATGTCCGTCGTGATGCCCTGCAAAGTGGCGACCTGGTGTTCTTCGCCACCAGCGGCGGGCGCAGCGTCAGTCACGCCGGCATCTATGTCGGCGAGGGTCGCTTCGTGCATGCGCCGTCCAGCGGCGGCACCGTGCGCCTGGACAGCCTCGACAACGTCTACTGGCAGCGTGTCTATCTCGATGCCAAGCGGGTCATCACGCCGGAGCTGGCGCACAACCCCTGACCCCTGCCAATGGCCGATCCCATTCGTCTGCCGCCGCAGCCTGAAGCGTGCGAGCTTTGCGCTCGCCCTGTGGCCTTGACGCGCCATCATCTGATTCCCCGGGCGCTGCATGACAAGGCCTACGTACAGAAGCGCTATCCCCGGCATGAGCGCATCAGCGCCACGCTGTGGGTCTGTCGCGCCTGCCATAACCAGATTCACCGCCTGTTCAGCGAAAAGGAGCTGGCACTGACCTATAACACTCGGGAAGCGTTGCTGGGCGACGAGCGCTTGCGCACCTTCGTCGAGTGGTTGGCGCGCAAGCCGGCAGGCTTCACGCCCAGGCACTGAGCAGCTTCGGCGTTGACGCGCAGGGTGGCCAGCCTCTACTCTGCGCGCCTTGCTTCAGGTGCCCTGAATCGCCGCCAGCGGCGGTCGAGAGGGTGAAACAGGGAAGCCGGTTCCAATGCCGGCGCTGCCCCCGCAACGGTAGGTGAGTCGTACGCCGCCATAGGCCACTGTGCAGTGCACGGGAAGGCGCGGCGTTGAACCTTTGGTTCGCTCACGAGCCCGGAGACCGGCCTGTCGCAGTTTCACGGCATCGCGGAGGGCGTTGTCCGGCCAGCGCTCCGGTTGCACCGGGGCGTTCGTGTTTTCTGTCTTCCGCATGCCCGACCAGCCATTGGCGCCTGGATGGGACGTGCGCATCGTCGTCTCTTCTTCTGGTTGCCGTTCGCGCCGCGCACGACCTTGCCGGCGCGTGATGTACAGGAGCAGAGCATGAGCGAGTCCGTCGAACGTGATGAGCGCCACAAGGCGCGCATGCAGCGCAAGAAAGCCCTGATCGACGAGAAGATCGCCCAGGCCCAGGACGAGTACGGCCTGCTGCTGGTGCACAGCGGCAACGGCAAGGGCAAGAGCAGCAGCGCCTTCGGCATGGTCGCCCGGGCCCTCGGGCATGGCATCAGGGTCGGCGTGGTGCAGTTCATCAAGGGCGCAGCCAGCACCGGGGAGGAAAGCTTCTTCCGCCGTTTCCCCGAGGAAGTCAGCTACCACGTGATGGGCGAGGGGTTCACCTGGGAGACCCAGGACCGTCAGCGTGACATCGCCAAGGCGCAGGACGCCTGGAACGTGGCGCGGCGCCTGCTCGCCGACGAGTCCGTCGGCCTGGTGGTGCTGGACGAGCTGAACATCGCCCTCAAGCACGGTTATCTCGATCTGCCCACGGTACTGGCCGATATCGAAGCCCGGCCACTGCTGCAGCATGTGGTGGTGACGGGGCGGGGCGCCTTGCCGGAGATGATCGAGGCCGCCGATACGGTCACCGAGATGAACCTGGTCAAGCATGCGTTCAAGGCCGGGGTGAAGGCGCAGAAGGGCATCGAATTCTGATGAGCGCACGTCAATGTCCGGCGCTGTTGATCGCCGCGCCGGCCTCCGGTCAGGGCAAGACCACCGTCACCGCTGCGCTGGCGCGCCTGCATACGCGTCAGGGGCGGCGGGTGCGGGTGTTCAAGTGCGGCCCGGACTTCCTCGACCCGATGATCCATTCCCGTGCCAGCGGCGCGCCGGTGTACCAGCTCGACCTGGCCATGGTCGGCGAGGCCGAGAGTCGCCGCCTGTTGTGGCAGGCCGCTGGCGAGGCCGACCTGATCCTGATCGAAGGGGTGATGGGGCTGTTCGACGGCAAGCCCTCGGCGGCCGACCTGGCGCGTCACTTCGGCGTAGCGGTGCTGGCGGTGATCGATGGCGCCGCCATGGCGCAGACCTTCGGCGCGCTGGCCCATGGCCTGGCCACCTTCCAACCGGACCTGCCGTTTGCCGGCGTGCTCGGCAACCGCGTCGCCAGCACGCGCCACGGCGAAATCCTGCGTGATGCCCTGCCGGAGACGATCCGCTGGTTCGGTGCGTTGCCACGCAGCGCGGCGGTGGAGCTGCCCAGCCGCCACCTGGGGTTGGTGCAGGCGGCCGAACTGGCCGACCTAGATGCCCGGCTGGATGCCGCCGCCGATGCCCTGGCGGCCAGTGCCGACGTCGATCTGCCGCCGTCAGTGAGCTTCGCCGCACCAGTGATCGATGAGCCAGGCTCCCTGCTTGCCGGCGTGCGCATCGGCGTAGCGCGGGACGCGGCATTCGCCTTCCTCTACCAGGCCAACCTCGACCTGTTGCAGGCGCTGGGCGCCGAGCTGCACTACTTCTCGCCGCTCGCCGACAGCGCCTTGCCCGAGGTGGACAGCCTCTACCTGCCGGGTGGCTACCCCGAGCTGTACCTGGCCGAGCTGGAAGCCAACCAGGCCATGGCGGCGGCGATTCGCGCCCATCACCAGGCCGGCAAGCCGCTGCTCGCCGAATGCGGCGGCATGCTCTACCTGCTCGACGAGCTGCGTGACAAGCAGGGTGCCAGTGGCCGCATGCTCGGCCTGCTTGCCGGCAGCGCGACCCTGCAGCCGCGCCTGACCGCGCTGGCGTTGCAGGAAGTCGAGCTGGCGGAAGGCCTGCTGCGCGGCCACACCTACCACCACTCACGACTGGACAGCCCGCTCACGCCGCACGCGCAGGCGCGCTGCCCGAATGGCAAACCGGTGGCCGAGGCGGTCTATCGGCTCGGCCGGCTCACCGCCAGCTACATCCATTTCTACCTGCCATCCAATCCGGGGGCGGCCGCCGCGCTGTTGCGTCCATGAGCGATCACGCCTTCTCTGCGCTGGAGCGTGCGGCGGTGTACCGCGCCATTGGCGAGCGCCGTGACATGCGTCACTTTGCCGGTGGCCAGGTGCCGCCCGAGGTGCTGGCACGCCTGCTGGAGGCCGCGCACCATGCACCCAGCGTCGGCCTGATGCAGCCCTGGCGCTTCCTGCGCATCAGCGATCCGCAGCTGCGTCAGCAGGCGCATGAGCTGGTGGAGGCGGAGCGGGTGCGTACCGCCGAAGCCTTGGGCGAGCGCTCGGACGCGTTCATGCGCCTGAAGGTCGAGGGCATTCGTGACTGTGCCGAGCTGCTCGCGGTGGCGCTGATGGACGGCCGCGAGAAGCACATCTTCGGGCGGCGCACCTTGCCGGAGATGGACATGGCCTCGGTCGCCTGCGCCATTCAGAACCTGTGGCTGGCGGCACGCGCCGAGGGCCTGGGGCTGGGCTGGGTGTCGCTGTTCGATCCCGCTGCGCTGGCCGAGCTGCTGGGCATGCCCGCAGGCAGCAAGCCGGTCGCGCTGCTGTGCCTGGGACCGGTCGAGGCGTTCTATGAAAAGCCCATGCTGGTGGAGCAGGGCTGGGCGACGCCACGACCACTGACGGAGCTGTTGTTCGAGAACCGTTGGGGTGTCCGTGGTGACTGAGCGATGAGCCTGGCCCTGATCACCTGCGCGGGCGTTGCTCTGGATGCCGCCCTGGGCGAGCCACGCCGGGCGCATCCGCTGGTTGCCTTCGGGCGCCTGGCCAGCCGCCTCGAACAGCGTTTCAATCCGGCCGGCGGTGGCTGGCGCAGTCACGGTGTCACGGCCTGGTGCCTGGCGGTGCTGCCGTTGACACTGCTCACCTGGCTGCTGACCCAGGTGACCTCCCTGGTCTGGGCGGTGGATATCTTCGCGCTGTACTTCGCCCTCGGGCTGCGCAGCCTGTACGAGCATGCGCTGCCGGTGGCGCAGGCGCTGCGCCTGGGTAACCTGCCGCTCGCGCGTGAACGCGTGGGCTGGATGGTCAGCCGCAACACCGCCGCGCTGGATGCGACGGGCGTGGCGCGCGCCGGTACCGAATCGGTCCTGGAGAATGGTTCCGACGCAGTCTTCGCCGCCCTGTTCTGGTTCATCGTCGCGGGGGCGCCCGGCGTTGTGCTGTATCGCCTGAGCAATACGCTCGATGCCATGTGGGGCTATCGCAACGAGCGCTTCGAGCGTTTCGGCTGGGCCGCCGCGAAGATCGACGATGTCCTCAACTACATCCCGGCGCGCCTGGTGGCGCTGACCTATGCACTGCTCGGCAACGTGGCCCTGGCGCTGCGCTGCTGGCGTCGACAGGCGCCGATGTGGGACAGTCCCAATGCTGGCCCGGTGATGGCGTCGGGGGCCGGCAGCCTGGGCGTCAGCCTGGGTGGTGCGGCGGAGTATCACGGCGAGGTGCACGAGCGTCCACGACTGGGCGAGGGGCCGGCTCCGCGAGCGCGAGATATCGAGCGGGCGATGAATCGGGTCGTTGCCGGCGTAGCGCTGTGGCTGCTGTGCCTGACGCTGTGGGAGGTAGGGATTGCTTGAGCATGGTGGTCGGCTGCGCGCCGCGGCGCAGCGTTACGGGATTGCCCTGGAAGACTGGCTGGACCTGTCGACCGGTGTGGCGCCCTACGGCTGGGAGCTGCCCGCCGTGCCCGGTTCTGCCTGGGCGCGGCTGCCTGAGGTGAACGATGGCCTGGAGCAGGCGGCGCGCGACTACTACGGTGCCGCCAGCCTGCTGCCGGTGGCGGGGTCGCAGGCGGCGATCCAGGCCCTGCCGCGTCTGCGCAAGCCAGGCAATGTCGGCATTCTGGCCCCCACCTATGCCGAGCATGCGGCGGCCTGGCGACGCGAAGGGCATCGCATCACCAGGCTCAGCGAGGGTTCGGTGCACCGTGCTCTGCCGCAGCTCGATGTGCTGCTGCTGGTCAACCCGAACAACCCGACGGGGCGCCTGATCGAACCGGCGCGCCTGCTCGACTGGCATGACCAACTGGCCGAGCGCGGCGGCTGGCTGGTGGTCGACGAAGCCTTCATGGATTGCACCCCGCAGCACAGCCTGGCGGCATACAGCGACATGCCGGGGCTGATCCTGTTGCGCTCGTTCGGCAAGTTCTTCGGCCTGGCCGGCCTGCGCCTGGGGTTCGTGCTCGCGGCACAGGCGCTGCTGGACGAGCTGGAAAGCCTGCTCGGCCCCTGGGCGGTCAGCGGCCCGGCGCGCAGCGTGGCCCTGACGCTGCTCAACGACCATGAGGGCCAGCGCCGCCAGCGCGAACGCCTGCAGGTTGACGGCGAGCGCCTGGCCGCGTTGCTGCGCGATTGCGGCATGCCGCCAACCGGCGGCTCGGCGCTGTTCCAGTTCTGCTGCACGCGGCGGGCGGTGCCCTGTGCCGAGCTGCTGGCGCGGCGCGGCATCCTGGTGCGTCTGTTCGCCGAGCTGGACAGCCTGCGCTTCGGTCTGCCGGCGGACGAGTGTGGCTGGCAGCGCCTGGAGCAGGGCCTGCTGGAGTGCGCGCCGATGCTGGCCAATCTCGAGGAGACGCCCTGATGACCACGCTGATGGTGCAGGGCACCACGTCCGATGCCGGCAAGAGCACGCTGGTCACCGCCCTGTGCCGCTGGGCGCGGCGTCAGGGCGTCGCCGTGGTGCCGTTCAAGCCGCAGAACATGGCGCTCAACTCGGCGGTGACCGCCGACGGTGGCGAGATCGGCCGGGCGCAGGCCGTGCAGGCCCAGGCCGCCGGGTTGGCGCCGCATACCGACATGAATCCGGTGTTGCTCAAGCCCAACAGCGACATGGGCGCCCAGGTGATCATCCACGGGCGTGCCATCGGCAACATGCAGGCGCTGAGCTACCACGGCTACAAGCCAGTGGCCATGGCGGCGGTACTGGAGTCCCACGCGCGGCTGGCCGAGGGCTACCGACTGGTACTGGTCGAGGGCGCCGGCTCGCCGGCGGAAATCAACCTGCGTGCCGGCGACATCGCCAACATGGGCTTCGCCGAAGCGGTGGATTGCCCGGTGATCCTCATCGCCGATATCGACAAGGGCGGCGTGTTCGCCCATCTGGTCGGCACCCTGGAGCTGCTCAGTGCCAGCGAGAAGGCGCGGGTCAAGGGCTTCGTGATCAATCGTTTCCGTGGCGACATCGCCTTGCTCAAGCCGGGGCTGGACTGGCTGGAGCAGCGCACCGGCAAACCGGTGCTCGGCGTGCTGCCGTACCTGATGGACTTCCACCTGGAAGCCGAGGACGCCGTCGACACCCGCCAGCAGCGCAAGGACGAACAGGCCCTGCGCGTCGTGGTGCCGGTGCTGCCGCGCATCAGCAATCACACCGATTTCGATCCGTTGCGCCTGCATCCGCAGGTGCAGCTGAGCTTCGTCGGGCCGGGGCAGGCGATACCGCCGGCCGACCTGATCATCCTGCCCGGCTCCAAGAGCGTGCGCGCCGATCTGGCGCGGTTGCGCGAGCAGGGTTGGGATGCGGCCATCGCCCGGCACCTGCGCTACGGCGGCAAGCTGCTGGGCATCTGCGGCGGGTTGCAGATGCTCGGCCGGCAGATCCATGACCCGCATGGCCTCGAGGGCGCCGCTGGCAGCAGCGGCGGCCTTGCCCTGCTGGATTTCGAGACGCTGCTGGAGCCGGAGAAACAGCTGCGCAACGTACGTGGCCAGCTGTGCCTGGAGCAGGCCGAGGTCAGCGGTTACGAAATCCATGCCGGGGTCAGCCGGGGGCCGGGACTCAACGGCGCCGTGCGGCTCGAGGACGGGCGCGACGACGGGGGCCTGAGTGCCGATGGACAAGTCCTCGGCACCTACCTGCATGGCCTGTTCGAACAGCCGGCGGCATTCGCGGCGCTGTTGCGCTGGGCCGGCCTGCGCGAGGTGCAGCACGTGGATTACCAGGCCCTGCGCGAGCGTGACATCGAACGCCTGGCCGACCAGGTGGAGCAGCACCTGGATACTGCCAGGCTCAGGGCATTGTGCGGCCTGGAGTAGGGCCGCGCGGCAGAGCTATTGAACGGTGCGCAGCGCGCACCTTACGGAGTGGAAATGCTTGAACTGATCCTCGGCGGCGCCCGGTCCGGCAAGAGCCGCCTGGCCGAGAAACTGGCCGACGAGTCGGGCCTGGAGGTGGTCTACGTCGCCACCAGCCAGGCGCTCGATGGCGAGATGACGGCGCGCGTCGCCGAGCACCGGGCGCGTCGGCCTGGGCACTGGGCCCTGGTCGAGGAGCCGCTGGCGCTGGCCCGCGTGCTGCGCGAGCAGGCGGCGCCGAATCGTTGCCTGCTGGTGGATTGCCTGACGCTGTGGCTGACCAACCTGCTGCTGCTCGAGGATACGCAGCGGCTGACGGCCGAGCGCGAGGCGCTGCTGGCCTGCGTCGGGCAGTTGCCTGGGCGCATCCTGCTGGTCAGCAACGAAAGCGGATTGGGGGTGGTGCCGCTGGGTGAGCTGACCCGCCGTTATGTCGATGAGGCCGGCTGGTTGCATCAGGCGTTGGCCGAGCGCAGCCAGCGCGTGGTCTTCACCGTGGCTGGCCTGCCCATGGTTCTGAAGGGGGAAGCGCTATGAGTCTGCACTGGTGGCAGGGGCCTTGTCAGCCCAGTGATCGGGTTGCGCGAAGCAAGGCCGAAGCACGGCAACAGCAATTGACCAAGCCCACGGGCTCGCTGGGTCGGCTGGAACACATCGCCATTCATCTGGCCGCGTTGCAGGGCCGCGAGCGGCCGGGCCTGGAAAAACTGTGGATCGCCATCTTCGCCGGCGACCATGGCGTGGTGGCAGAAGGGGTTTCCGCCTATCCGCAGGCGGTGACCGGGCAGATGCTGGCCAACTTCGTCGGCGGCGGCGCAGCGATCAGCGTGCTGGCGCGTGAGCTGGACGCGGCGCTGGAGGTGATCGACCTGGGCACCGCCGAGCCGCTGACGCAATTGCCGGGCGTGCGCCACCTGCATGTCGGCGCCGGCACGCAGAACTTCGCGCGTGAACCGGCGATGACCCTGGCCCAGGCGCTGATCTGCCTGGAGGCCGGCCGAGACAGCATCGAGCGTGCGCGCAGCGCCGGCTGCGACCTGTTCGTCGGTGGCGAGATGGGCATCGGCAACACCACGGCGGCGGCGGCGCTGGCCTGCTGGCTGCTGGAGTGCCCGGCGAGCGAACTGGCCGGCCCCGGTACCGGGCTGGACCCTGCCGGTGTGGCGCACAAGGCGCGGGTCATCGATGCGGCGCTGGCGCTGCATCGGCAGCGACTCGACGGGCCGCTGGAGGCCCTGCTGCACCTCGGCGGTTTCGAGATCGCTGCGCTGGTCGGTGCCTATGTCGCGGCGGCGCAGCAGGGCGTGGTGGTACTGGTCGACGGTTTCATCTGCAGCGTCGCAGCCCTGCTGGCGGTGCGCCTGAATCCGGGGTGCCGTGACTGGCTGCTGTTCGCCCACCATGGCGCCGAGCCGGGGCATGTGCGTGTGCTGCAGGCACTGGGCGCCGAGCCCCTGCTGGAGCTGGGCCTGCGTCTCGGCGAGGGCAGTGGTGCAGCGCTGGCGGTGCCGCTGCTGCGCATGGCCTGCGCGCTGCATGGCCAGATGGCCACCTTCGCCGAGGCGGCCGTGGCGGAGAAACCGGCCTGATGCTGTACCTGGAACTGTTGCGCCACGGCGAGACCGAACAGGGCGGCGGGCTGCGTGGCAGCCTCGACGATGCCCTGACCGAGCAGGGCTGGGCGCAGTTGCGCAGGTCCGTGCAGGACGCGGGCCCCTGGGATCGCCTGATCAGTTCGCCGCTGCAACGCTGTGCGCGTTTCGCCGAAGAGCTGGCGGCGGCCCGGGCGCTGCCGTTGGACTACGAGCGCGACCTGCAGGAGCTGCACTTCGGCGACTGGGAAGGGCGCAGTGCCGCCGAGCTGATGCACAGCGACGCCGAGGCTCTCGGGCAGTTCTGGGCCGACCCCTATGCCTTCACGCCGCCCAATGGTGAACCCCTGTCGCGCTTCGAGGCGCGGGTGCTGGGCAGCCTGCAGCGCCTGGCGCAGGCGCATGACGGTCAGCGCCTGCTGCTGGTGACCCACGGCGGGGTGATGCGCCTGCTGCTGGCGCAGGCGCGTGGCCTGCCCAGAAAGGACCTGCTGCAGGTCAACGTCGGCTATGCCGAGCGTTTCCGCCTGCGCCTCGCTGCCGATGGCCAGTGGCTGGAGTTGCCATGAGCGCATTCCTGATCGCGCTGCAGTTCCTGACCCGCCTGCCGGTCAGCCTTCCCGGCATGCCGACGCCCGCGCAGGTGGGGCGCTCGCTGCTCTGGTATCCACTGGTGGGGCTGCTCCTCGGCGTGTTGCTGTGGGGCGCGCACCTGCTGCTGGGGCAGACCTCGATGGCGTTGCAGGCTGCGATCATTCTGGCCCTTTGGGTCGGCCTCAGTGGCGGGCTGCACCTGGACGGCCTGGCCGATACCGCTGACGCCTGGGTGGGTGGTTTCGGCGACCGCGAGCGGACCCTGGCGATCATGAAGGACCCGCGCAGCGGACCGATTGCCGTGGTCGTGCTGGTGCTGCTGCTGTTGCTCAAGTACGCCGCGCTGCTGACGCTGTTGCAGGCCGGGCAGGGCGCCTGCCTGATTCTGCTGCCCTGGCTGGGGCGCAGCCTGCTGCCGCTGCTGCTGGTGACCACGCCCTACGTGCGCGCCGGCGGCCTGGGGCAGGCGCTGGTCGAGCATGCACCGCGCCGGCAACTGCCCTGGGTGCTGGCCGTGCATCTGCTGCTGATGCTGGCATTCGGCTGGCCGGCGCTGCTTGCCTTGACCAGCGCCCTGCTGCTGTTCGCCTGGACGCGTCGCGCGTTGCTGCGTCGCCTGGGCGGCACGACGGGGGACACCGCCGGCGCACTGGTCGAGCTGGCCGAGTGCGGCATGCTGCTGGTCCTCGCGTTGAGCCTCTGAGCGCAACTGTTATGCCGACACGCCCTGTAACTGTATGAGTGCGAATCGGTGATGCGGGTATATACCTGTATCCATGTTGCCGACCTCTTGCCTCTGTACCCAATTACGCCGCGCCAGTCGCGGCGTGACCCGCCGCTATGACGACGCACTCGCTGCCGTCGGCCTGGGCGCCGCACAGTTTTCCCTGCTGCGGCATGTCCAGCGCCTCGGCCAGCCGAGCATTTCCGCATTGGCCGAGGCCATGGGGCTGGACCGCAGCACCCTGGGGCGCAACCTGCGGGTGCTCGAGGAGCAGGCGTTGCTGCAACTGAGCGAGGCGCGCGATCTGCGTGCCCGTGAGGTCAGCCTCACCGATGCCGGAGAGCGACGCATCGCCCAGGCGCTGCCGCTCTGGGAGCAGGTGCAGCAGGAGTTGAACCTGCAGCTGGGTGAGGGCCGGCGTGCCGAACTGATGCAACTGCTGGAAGCCCTGGCCTGAGGGTCGACTGATTTTTACTGCCCATGCGGCCACTGACGGCCGCTCGCTGGAGATAACAATGACAACTGCATGGCGTTCTTCCACCTGGCTGTTGCTCGGCGCATCGCTGATTCTCGCGTTGTCGCTCGGCACCCGGCATGGCTTCGGCCTGTTCCTGCCGCCGATGAGCGCCGAGTTCGGCTGGGGACGTGAAGTGTTCGCCTTCGCCATCGCCCTGCAGAACCTGATCTGGGGCCTGGCGCAGCCGATCACCGGGGCGCTGGCCGATCGCTTTGGGGCACGCAAGGCCGTAGTCATCGGCGGTGTGCTGTACATGCTCGGGCTGATATTCATGGGCATGGCCGATTCGCCGCTGAGCCTGTCGCTCAGCGCCGGCCTGCTGATCGGTATCGGCCTGTCCGGCACCTCGTTCTCGGTGATTCTCGGCGTGGTGGGCCGCGCCGTACCGGTGGAAAAACGCAGCATGGCCATGGGCATTGCCGCCGCGGCCGGCTCCTTCGGCCAGTTCGCCATGCTGCCGGGCTCCCTGGGCTTGATCGGCTGGCTGGGCTGGTCGTCCGCCCTGCTGGCGCTGGGGCTGCTGGTGGCGTTGATGATTCCGCTGGCGGCCATGATCCGGGAGACCCCGCCGCCGGCCAGCAATGGTCCGGAGCAGACGCTGGTCGAGGCGCTGCGTGAAGCCACCAGCCACTCCGGCTTCTGGCTGCTGGCACTGGGCTTCTTCGTCTGCGGCTTCCAGGTGGTGTTCGTCGCCGTGCACCTGCCGGCCTATCTGGTGGATCACGGCCTGCCGGCGCTGACTGGCACCACCGTGCTGGCCCTGGTCGGGCTGTTCAACATCTTCGGTACCTACATCGCCGGCTGGCTCGGCGGGCGCATGGCCAAGCCGCGTCTGCTCAGTGCCCTGTACCTGCTGCGCGGCGTGGTCATCAGCCTGTTCCTGGTGGCACCGCTGACGCAGTGGAGCGCCTACCTGTTCGGCATCGCGATGGGCCTGCTGTGGCTGTCGACAGTGCCGCTGACCAACGGCACCGTGGCGACGCTGTTCGGTGTGCGCAACCTGTCGATGCTGGGCGGTATCGTCTTCCTGTTCCACCAGATCGGCTCGTTCCTGGGCGGCTGGCTGGGGGGCTATCTGTACGACCATACCGGCAGCTACGACCTGGTCTGGCAGATTTCCATCGGCCTGAGCGTGATGGCTGCCGCGCTGAACTGGCCGGTGCGCGAGGTGCCGGTGGCCCGCCTGCAGGCGGTGCCGGCGTGAGCAGCAAGGTCACGCTCTGCGCGGCCGTGGCTCTGGGCCTGGGGGCGCTCCTGGCCCTGGCCTGGTGGGGCTGGCGCCAGGGTGGCCTGGCCCTGCTGCAACTGGGCGTCGGCATCTGCTAGTTGCCTGAGGCGTGGCCTGCGAGTAGCGTGAGCGGATCGCATCATCGTCCGAGATTCCTGCCATGTCACTGCGTCACATCGCCTGTTCCCTGCTGCTCTCCAGCCTCGCGCTGCCCCTGCTGGCCGCCGAATGCCCGGCGCTGCTGCAGGGCGAACTGCCCAAGCTGCGCAGCAAGGGCGCCAGCGTCGATCTCTGCCAGTTCGCCGGCAAGCCACTGGTGGTGGTCAACACCGCCAGCTTCTGCGGTTTCACGCCGCAGTTCAAAGGTCTCGAAGCGCTGTACCAGCGTTACCAGGACCAGGGCCTGGAAGTGCTCGGCGTGCCCTCCGATGACTTCCGCCAGGAGTCGGACGATAGCGCGGAAACCGCCACCGTCTGCTACGTCAACTACGGCGTCACCTTCACCATGACCGAACCGCAGCCGGTGTCCGGTGATGACGCCATCGCCCTGTTCAAGGGCCTCGCCGAGCAGAGCCGGCAGCCACGCTGGAACTTCTTCAAGTACGTGGTCGACCGTCAGGGCAAGGTGGTGGCAAGTTTCTCCAGCCTGACCAAGCCGGATGATCCCGAGCTGATCGCCGCCGTGGAAAAGGCCATCGCCTCGCAACCCTGAGCCCACTCTTCGCTGTACGGCCCTTCACCCATCTGGGCGATGGGCCGCATCCGCTCGCCTGCCTAGACTGGCCAGGCGCCGGACGCAGTTCCCCGGCGTGCCCACAAGAACAATAAGGAGGCACCCATGCGTCGCGTCTATACCGCTGCCATCGCCACCCTCGCTCTGCTCGGCGCCGTCGAGGCCCAGGCGGGCGACTACACCAGGACCAGGTACCCGATCGTGCTGGTGCACGGCGTGACCGGCTTCAACACCATCGGCGGCCTGGTCAACTACTTCCACACCATCCCCTGGAACCTCGAACGTGACGGTGCCCGGGTCTATGTCGCCAGCGTCGCCGCGTTCAACGACAGCGAGCAACGTGGCGCCGAGCTGGCGCGGCAGATCGTGCCCTGGGCGGCGGCCGGTGGTGGCAAGGTCAACCTGATCGGCCACAGCCAGGGCTCGCCGACCTCACGGGTGGCGGCGTCGCTGCGCCCGGACCTGGTGGCGTCGGTCACCTCGGTCAACGGGGTCAACAAGGGCTCCAAGGTGGCCGATGTGGTGCGTGGCGTGATCCCGCCTGGCAGCGGCATCGAAGGTGGCGCCAATGCCATCGCCAACGCGCTGGGCGCCCTGATCAACCTGCTCTCCGGCTCGAGCAACCCGCAGAGCGGTATCGACGCCCTGGCCACGCTGACCACGGCCGGGACCAACGCGCTCAATGCGCGCCATCCCTGGGGCGTGAACAGCAGCAGCTACTGCGCCAAGTCCAGTGAGGTGCAGAACGTTCGTGGCCACAGCATCCGCTACTACTCGTGGACGGGGAACTCGGCCTACACCAACGTGTTCGACGCGGCCGACCCGTTCCTGGCGTTCACCGGCCTGGTCTTCGGCAGCGAGAAGAACGACGGCCTGGTCGGCGTCTGCTCGACCTACCTGGGGCAGGTGATCGGCGACAGCTACAACATGAATCACGTCGACGCGATCAACCACCTGTTCGGGATTCGCGGCTGGACCGAACCGGTGTCGCTGTATCGCCAGCACGCCAACCGCCTGAAGAACAAGGGCGTCTGATCCTGAAGAGTGCGGCGGGGCCTGGCCCCGCCGCAGCGAGGCGACATGTCCAGATTCCTCGGTTTTTCCCTGGCTGCCGTGCTCCTGGCCGGCGGCCTCACGTTCTACTGGCGCTGGCCCGCCCCGTTGCCGCCAGCAACACCTGCCGCGCGCGCTGAGCCCGGCGCTGTGCCGGTGCAGTCGCCTGAGGTGCCGGTGGCGCCCGCGCGGGGTTCCGGCATGGCCCAGGCACCTGCCGCCACGGCGCTGCCGAGCCTGGCCGGCACCACGGTGGATGGTCAGCTGCGCAGCGACGCGGCCGGCAACCTGGTGCTGGACCTGGCCGTGCGCGATTACTTCGACTACTTCCTCAGTGCCGTCGACCAGTCCGGTCTCGATGCGGTGATCGAGGTGCTGCTGGCCGACGCCGGCGCTCGCCTGGAGGAACCGGCCCTCGGTCAGCTGATCGGCCTGCTGGGTGACTACCTGGACTACAAGCGCGCCAGCATGGCGTTGCTGCAGCAGCCGCTGGAGAGCAGGCAGCAAGCCGATCCGCAGGCGCAGTTGCAGGTGCTGCAGGCGGCCCTCGCTCAGCTCGACGAGCTGCGCCGCGGCCATTTTTCCGCGGCGGCGCAGGAGGCGCTGTTCGGTGCGGAGCAGGCCTACGCCCGCTACACTCTGGACAGCCTGGCCCTGCAGCAGCGCGACGACCTCGACGCCGGGCAGCGTGCGCAACTGCTCGAGCAGTTGCGCGAGCGCCTGCCGACGGCGCTGCGCGAGAGCGAACAGCGCCAGCAACTGGCGTTGCAGCAGCTGCAGCACAGCGAGCAGCTGTGGCGCGATGGGGCGGACGAGCAACAGGTGCGCGAGTTCCTGGCGATGACCTATGATCCGGATACCGTGCAGCGCCTGCTGGCCGAGCAGCGTCGCGAGCGTGACTGGCAGCAGCGCTACCAGGCCTACCGCAGCGAACTGGCTGGCCTGCAGGGCCAGGGGCTGAGTGCGACGGATGGCAAGCAACTGCAGCGCCAGTTGCGTGAGCGGCTGTTCGCCAGTGAAGACCGATACCGTGTGGAAACCTATGACGCCATCGCCGCCAAACAGCTGGAGTCGCCGGGCGCGCCCTGAGGAGCGCCTGCGTTGAGCGAGCAGCAGCTGCTGGCCCAGCAGCGCCGTGGCTATCGTTCGCTGCGCTTCGTCGCACCGCTGGAGGCGGGCTTCGCCGAACACCGGGTGCAGCGCATTCGCCGGCGCCTGCCGCTGATCGCCGCCACTGCCGCGCTGTTCCAGGTGATCTATGCGCTGCTGGACTTCCTGCTCATGCCGCTGTCGGTCAGCCTGTCGGTCCTGCCGTTGCGGGTGCTGGCGCTGACGGCGGTCCTGCTGTCGTTTCTCTACTGCCGTCGTGCCGCTGCGCCACTCGCCCGGGTGCCGCCGGTCTATGCGGCGGCTTACTGGGTCAATGGCGTCAGCGTCGCGCTGATCGTGCACCTGTGCTGGCTGCAGGGCGTGGCGATGCCCTATGACGGGCTGTTTCTCATCCTGCTGTTCGGCTATGCACTGCTGGGGCTGTCGTTTCGCGCGATCAGCCTGTACAGCTGGAGCTTCTGCCTGCTGTTCGTCGGCCTTGGCGCGGTGTTCGGCGAAAGCGGTGGCGCACTGGCCTATCAGGGGCTGTTCCTGTTCTGCGCCAACCTGATCGGTACGGTCGGCGCCTACATGCAGGAACATGGCCAGCGCGGTGCCTGGCTCAACCTGCGTCTGCTGGATCTGGCGCGCCAGCGGGCAGAGGCCGATGACGCACGCAAGCTGCGGCTGCTGGCGGCGGCCAGTCACGATCTACGCCAGCCACTCAATGCCATGGGCCTGTATGCCGAACACCTGGTGGAGCAGGGCGGTGACCAGCAGACCCGGCGCATCAGTGCGCGCCTGGCCGCATCGGTGGAGCAGCTCGGGCGCCTGCTGCAGTCGTTGCTCGACTACACCCGGCTGACCTTGCCAGGTGGTGTGCAGGCGCGGCCACATGCCTTCGCGCTGCGCCCGCTGCTCGAACGTCTGCTCGCCGAGGTGGCCCCGGAGGCACGCCAGCAGGGGCTGCAACTCGATCTGCAGTGCGCTGAGCTGGGGGTGTGCAGTGACCCGCTGCTGCTGGAACGCCTGCTGCGCAACCTGCTCAACAACGCGCTGCTGCACGCGCAGGCCCGGCACCTGCAGGTGACCGCACGGGCTGACGGCGATGCCGTGGCGCTGCAGATAGCGGACGATGGTCGGGGCCTGAGCGAGGCCGAGCAGGCGCTGGTGTTCGAAGAGTTTCGTCAGCTGGACAACCCCGGGCGCAACGCCGAGCGCGGGCTGGGGCTTGGCCTGGCGATCGTCAGGCAGCTGGCGCAGGTACTGGATCACCCGCTGCGCCTGGATTCACGGCCTGGCGCTGGGGCGCGTTTCGTTCTGCGCCTGCCGCTTGCCGGGATCCCGCTGCCGGTCGCGCGCGGTGAGGGGACGACGGCGTTGCGCGGGCGGGTCCTGCTGCTCGAGGACGACGCCACCGGGCGCGAGGCGCTGGCCGGCCTGCTGCGCCGCTGGGGCTGCGAGGTACAGGCCTGTGCCGACCTGACGACGGCGTTGCAGGCGGCAAGCCGGGAAGTGCCGCATCTGGTGATCAGCGACTACCGCCTTGGCGGCGGGGAGGATGGCTTGCAGGCCATCGAGCGCTTGCGCGAGGCGGCCGGGCAGATGCTGCCGGCCTTGCTGATCAGCGCCGACCTGAGCCCCGAGCTGCATGAGCGCTGCCTGCCGGCGCATGTCATGCCACTGGCCAAGCCGCTGCTGCCGGCTCGCCTGCGTCAGGTGCTGGCGACCCAGTTGCAGGTGCGCCAGGCCGTCAGCTGATCACAGCCAGCCGCGCTGCCGGGCGGCGCTGACGCAGGCGGTACGGGTGTGCACGGCGAAGGTTTCGAACAGCGTCTTGAGGTGGGTCTTCACCGTGTCTTCGGCCAGCCCCAGCTGGCGGCTGATGGCCTTGTTCGGCAGGCCTTCGGCCAGCAGCTGGAGGATTTCCAGCTGGCGCGGGGTGAGCGGAGAGGCATTGCTCGGCGCCGGCAGCGTTTCACCGAGCAGAACGCGCGTCACCGCCTGGCGCAGGGCGTTGCCGTCGGCACTCTTGGGAATGAAACCGAGGGCGCCGGCGGCCAGGGCGGCCTGGGCATCCAGTGACGAGTCGCTGGCACTGAGGATGGCCACCGGTGTGCTTTCGCCTCGAGACAGCCAGCGCTGCAACAGCTCCAGGCCCGGCTCGTCAGGCAGGCGCAGGTCGAGCAGGATCAGGTCGTATGCATGCTGGCGCAGGCACTGTTCCGCCTCCGCGGCGCTGTGCGCAGTGTGGATCAGCAGGTTCTGGCTGAGGGGCGACAGGGCCAGGGACAGGCCGTCGAGGAAGATGCAGTGGTCGTCGACCAGCAATAGGCGGAGGTGTTCGGGCAGGGTGGTGCAGAGGGCAGTCATGATGTACTCACGCGGCTTTTCTTGTTGTTCTGCCGCGTGAGTGTAGCCAATGCCGGGCGTCGATTAGAAGCGGTAGCTGAGCGATGCCCCCAGGCCGTGAGCGCTGTTCTTGTAGCGCGCGCTGTAGCTGCCGCGGGTCGAGCTCTGGTGGTTCACGTCCACCGTCTCTTCCTGCAGGTAGGAATAGGCCACGTCGATGGTCATGTCCTGGGTCGGGCTCCAGCCGGCGCCAAGGCTGAAGATGGTGCGGTCGCCGGACGGCACGCGCGGCGAGCGGTCGGTGTTGTTGATCGGCGACTGGTCGACGGCGATACCGGTGCGCAGCGTCCATTGCGGGCTGACCCGGTACGACAGGCCGATCGCGTGGGCCCAGGTGTCGTGCCAGTTCTGCTCCTCGACGATGGTGGAGAGGTTCGCCGGCAGCGTGGCGGCATCGTTCTCCACACGGATTTCCTTGAAGCGGCTCCAACGCGTCCAGGTACTGCCCAGGTGCAGCGTCAGGGCGTCGGTGAGGTCATGGGTGATCGACAGGTCCACCGACTCGGGCGTGGTCAGGTCAAGGCTGGCGTCGTACTTGCCGGACAGCCCGGCCAGCGCGCCGCTGGCGGAGACCCGGGTGTCGCCTTCCAGCTCGTACTTCACGCGCGAGTGATAGGTCAGGCCGGCGCGGGTGCGCGGGCTGAACTCGTAGAGCACGCCGGCATTGAAGCCGACGGCGGTATCGTCGCCCTTGACCCTCACCTCGCCATCGTTGCGGCCGGGGCTCAGCGGGTTGAGCAGGGAAGAGCTGAGTTCGCCTTCGATATGGTTGAAGGTCGGGCCGAAACCGACCGACAGCTGGTCGTTGAAGCGATAGCTCAGCGTCGGCTGGATGGTGATCACGCGCACGTAGCTCTTGTTGGCGTAGTAGCGCCCCTGGAAGCCGTTCTCGTAGTCGGTCATCAGGCCGAAGGGCGCATAGATGCCGAGGCCGAATGCGACCTTGTCGTCCAGTGGCTTGACGAAGTAACCCATGGGTACGCCGGTGGTCGGCACCATGTCGCCGTCGTTGCTGCCCGACAGGGAGAGCGGGCCGGCGCTGGCGCTGGCATGGCTGATATCGGTCTTGGCATGAATGGCTGCGGCGCCGAAGTACACCTCGCTGCGCTTGAGGCGCGACATGCCGGCCGGGTTGCCGAATACGGTGCTGGCGTCATCGGCGGACGACGAGCGCCCTGCGAACGAGGTGCCCATACCGGAAATGCTTTGCTCGTTGAGGGTGAAGCCACTGGCGAAGCCATGGCTCGACGTGGCGGTGATGGCGACGGCCAGGCCTGTCTTGAGAAGGCGTTTGCTCACGGGGGGAAGCTCCTGTGGTGGGGCGAGGGGGGCGCACGCTACAGTTTTTCCTGACCTGTGCCAAGGCGCTTAAGTTCCCGAAATAGAGCGTATTGTCGGACAATTGTCTGAATTTTGCGCAGATATGGGCGCAATGCTTTCATGTCCGATCGGTCAGGCTACCTGGCTGACCTGGTCGATGTGCCGGTGCCAGGCATCGAGAAAGTCGGTCTGGCGCCCGCAGGGCTGGAACACCTTGCACCAGATCCGCCCCAGGGCGGGGACGTCGTCGGCCGCCGGCAGCTCCAGTTGCTCGGCTTCCACCAGCAGCCAGGCGATGGCCGTGGCGTAGCGCAGGTTGACCGTCAGTTCCAGGTGCGGGGCTTCGAGGAAGGCGTGCTGGCTGGCCAGGCCGCGTACCCGGCTGGCCAGCTCCGGGTCACGGGCCAGGTGCTGGTCCCAGAGCGCCAGGTGGCGTTGCTCGCTGATGCGATAGAGACCATGACCGTGCGGGGTATCGAGTGCGCTGCCGAGGTCCGACTGACAGGCCGCGGCACCCAGCAGCAGGGCTTCGGCCGTTGCGCTGTGACGTTGCAGGTAGAGCAGGGTAGGGCGGATCACATGCTGGCTGAGGTCGCAGGCGGCTATTCCCATGGCATCCTCGCGAAAGGTGCCGGTGGGGCCGGGCGCGTGGCAGCTGTTCTAGTGGCTCTTCGATAAAGGCCCCACCGGGAGCGGGGTTAGCCGCTCATTTTCAAGTCTAGTGCGATATTTCAGCCGTAAAGGGCTGTTTTTAAATTGATTCCGGATTTCAGTTATTGGGCATATTTCCTTTGGTGCTTAGCGCCATTGCTCAGTCGCCGGTGGCGATCGGATTCGCCGGATTGGTGATCCACTCGCTCCAGGAGCCGGCATACAGCGCAGCCAGCGGGTAGCCGGCGAGGCTCATGGCGAACAGGTTGTGGCAGGCGGTGACGCCGGAACCGCAGTAGGCCACCAGGTCGTCCAGCGGGCGCTCGCCGCGCAGCGCGTCGAAGCGTTCGCGCAGCGCCGCGGCGGGCAGGAAGCGGCCATCGGCCCCGAGGTTGTCGGTGAAGGCCGCGCACTGGGCCCGTGGAATGTGCCCGGCAACCGGGTCGAGCGGCTCGACTTCACCGCGAAAGCGCGGCAGCGCGCGGGCATCGAGCAGGGTCAGGTCGGGACTGTCCAGGCGTGCCGCCAGTTGTTCGGCGCTCAGCAGCAAGCTGCTGTCGGGTTGCGCGGGGAAATCGCCGGGGGTGCTGTCCGGCTGCGCCGTGGTCAGCTCGAAGCCGGCCTCGCGCCAGGCCTTGAGACCGCCATCGAGCAGGTACAGGTGATCGCGCTTGCCGAGCCAGAGCAGCAGCCACCAGGCGCGTGCGGCGTAGGCACCGGGGCCATCGTCATACAGCACCACCTGGCTGTCGCTGCGCAGGCCACAGGCGCGCAGGCGTTCGACCAGGGTGCTGGGGTCCGGCAGCGGATGGCGACCGGTGACGCCCTTGACCACCGGTGCGGACAGGTCCTGCTCCAGGTCGACGAAATGCGCCTCGGGCAGATGCCCGTCGAGGTAGCTGCGGCGCCCGTAGCTCGGGTCTTCGAGGGCGAAGCGGCAGTCCAGGAGCAGCAGGTTCTCCTGGTCCAGACGTTGGCGAAGCTGTTGTGCGCTGATCAGTTGAGCGAGTGGCATGGAGCCTCCGGTGTCGTGTACGCGTTTGCCGGCATCATACCGCCTGGCCAATCCGGCGCACGCAGTTCGATGCCCCGCCAGGAAGGAGCCATTTCATGCCGGGCCTGCAACCCATCGCGCAAGGCGCGAACCTGCTCCGTCACGCCGCCTTGTGAGCCTTCGGGCAAAAATAGTGCAACCTGATGTGTATTTTTGGTGCGTATCAGGGCGCTGCAGGCCTCTGTAAACCAGCGATTCATTGCCGTTTCATGTCGCCGTGCACCTGAAAGTTTCATCAAGGCGACATTTTGATCTGTTTTGGTGCCTTTTCGCCTGATAGAGTGCCGGCCACTTTGTCTGCGTGGCGTCGAGGTGCCGCATGTCGTTGTCCGTCGATTCTTTCCTGGCGCGCCTGAAGCAGCGCGATCCTGATCAGCCAGAATTCCATCAGGCGGTGGAGGAGGTGGTGCGCAGCCTGTGGCCCTTCCTCGAAGCCAACCCGCGTTATCGCGATGCCGGCATTCTCGAGCGCATGGTCGAGCCGGAGCGGGCCATCCTGTTCCGTGTGCCCTGGGTGGATGATCGCGGCCAGGTGCAGGTCAATCGCGGCTTCCGCATCCAGATGAGCAGCGCCATCGGGCCCTACAAGGGTGGCCTGCGCTTTCACCCTTCGGTGAACCTCGGCGTGCTCAAGTTCCTCGCGTTCGAGCAGGTGTTCAAGAACTCCCTGACCTCGCTGCCCATGGGCGGCGGCAAGGGCGGTGCGGACTTCGACCCCAAGGGCCGCAGCGAAGGCGAGGTGATGCGCTTCTGCCAGTCGTTCATGAGCGAGCTGTACCGCCACATCGGCGCCGACCTGGATGTGCCGGCCGGTGACATCGGTGTCGGCGCTCGTGAGATCGGCTATCTGTTCGGCCAGTACAAGCGTCTCTCCAACCAGTTCAGCTCGGTGCTGACGGGCAAGGGCCTGAGCTACGGCGGCAGCCTGATCCGCCCGGAGGCCACGGGCTATGGCTGCGTGTACTTCGCCCAGGAGATGCTCAAGCGCGTCGGGCAGGGTTTCGCCGACAAGCGGGTGGCCATCTCCGGCTCCGGCAACGTCGCCCAGTACGCGGCGCAGAAAGTCA
Source organism: Pseudomonas sp. BMW13 (assembly GCF_013357275.1). Taxonomy (NCBI): domain Bacteria; kingdom Pseudomonadati; phylum Pseudomonadota; class Gammaproteobacteria; order Pseudomonadales; family Pseudomonadaceae; genus Pseudomonas; species Pseudomonas sp. BMW13. The sequence goes on from NZ_SUKD01000015.1 coordinate 115,180, forward strand.
TGGACCTGGGCGGTCGGGTCATTTCGCTGTCCGATTCCGAGGGCACGCTGTATGCCGAGGCCGGCCTGAGCGCCGAGCAGTGGCACTACCTGATGGAGCTGAAGAACGTGCGTCGCGGTCGGCTGCGCGAGATGGCCGAGCACTATGGTCTGCAGTTCCTCGCGGGGCAGCGCCCATGGAACCTGGCGTGCGACATCGCGCTGCCCTGTGCGACGCAGAACGAGCTGAACGGCACGGATGCCCGTGCGCTGCTGGGCAACGGCTGCATCTGCGTGGCCGAAGGCGCCAACATGCCCTCGACCCTGGAGGCCGTGGACCTGTTCGTCGAGGCCGGCATCTGCTACGCGCCGGGCAAGGCCTCCAACGCCGGCGGCGTGGCCACCAGCGGCCTGGAAATGAGCCAGAACGCCATGCGCCTGCACTGGAGTGCCGGTGAGGTGGACGAGCGCCTGCACGGCATCATGCAGAACATCCACCACGCCTGCGTGCACCACGGCGAGGAGAATGGCCGGATCAACTACGTCAAGGGCGCCAATGTCGCCGGCTTCGTCAAGGTCGCCGACGCCATGCTGGCGCAGGGTGTGGTCTGAGCGACCCTCGCTGCAGATGACGTTGCTGTGTCGGGCGGGCGATTCAGGCATGCTGCCTGCCTTATCGCTCGTCACGCAGGTTTGCGCTCCGCATGAAACGCTTCGTTTTGCTCGACACCGCTCCGATCCCGGGTACGGACGGTGCATTGAACCTGTTCGAATACGGGGACGATTTCGTCATCAAGATTGCCGGCGGTGATGGCGGGCAACTGATGAGTACACGCATGCACGGCTCGGAAGATGCCCTGGCCGCGATTCCCTGCAAGCAGATTGCCGGGCGCCCGCAGGCGCGGGTGCTGATTGGCGGCCTGGGCATGGGGTTTACCCTGGCCTCGGCTCTGCAGCACCTGGGGGCTGACGCCGAGGTCGAGGTCGCCGAGCTGGTGCCGGGAGTGGTCGAGTGGAACCGTGGCGCGCTGGGCGCGAAAGCCGGTCATCCGCTGCGCGACCCGCGTGCGCTGATCATTCAGGAGGACGTCGCCAAGGTGCTGCAGGCTGCCGAGCAACGCTACGACGCGATCATGCTGGATGTCGACAACGGCCCGGAAGGGCTGACCCAGAAGGGCAATGACTGGCTGTACAGCATGCCCGGACTGCATCAGTGCGCCAGGGCGCTGCGCCCCGGGGGCATGCTGGCGGTGTGGTCGTCCAGCGCTGACCGGGCCTTCTCGGAGAGGGTGCGCAAGGCGGGCTTCAAGGGGGAGGCGGTGCAGGTCTATGCCCACGGCAATCGCGGCACGCGGCACACCATCTGGATCGCCCGGAAGGTCTGAACAAGCGGCCGGTGCCTGCAACGGGCAGGGCCGCTGCGTCGCTCAGTGAAGCGGCAGCTTGCCGATGCGGTCGTTGTCCAGGCTGCCGAAGTACAGGTAGTCACCCACCGGTTTCACCGACGTGACCATGCGCAGGTGCGTGCCGCTGGTGTCATGCAGGCTGCGGACGATCTTGCCGTTCTCGTCGAGGGCGATGGCGAAGCCATAGGGAATCGCCTTCGGCCACAGTGCGCGCGGCAGCTTGGCCAGTTGCGCCTTGAGCCAGGGGTGGCGATGGAGGAAGTCGGCGTCCGCCTTGCGCGGCGTCGGCAGGGCCACCCAGAAGGTGCCCTTGCGGTCGCCTTGCAGGTTGTCCGGCAGGCCCGGCAGGTTGTCGATGAACACCTCATGCTGACCGGCCCGCTCGCCCTTGAGCCAGTAACGGGTGATGCGATAGCGATAGGTTTCGTTGACCAGCACGAAGTCCTCGTTGGCCGACAGCGCCACGCCGTTGGCGAAGTACAGGCCATCGAGCAGCACGCGGGTCTCGCCGGTGCTCGGGTCATAGCTGAGCAGGCGTCCATGCGGGCGTGCTTCGAGCAGGTCGAGCAGGTAGTCCGGTTGCTGGAAGCGCGATGAGGCGTCGCTGAAGTAGATGATGCCGTCGCTGGCGATGTCCAGGTCGTCGGTGAAGGCGAAGGGCAGGCCGTCGGCCTCTGTGCTCAGCACCTCGATGCGGCCCTGCGGATCGATGCGCAGCAGGCCCTTGTAGGCATCCGCGAGGATCAGGTTGCCGGCGGCATCGAAGTCCATGCCCAGCGGGCGGCCTCCGGTATCGGCGAAGGTTTCCACGCTGTCGTCGGCCAGCACGCGGACGACGCGGCCATCATGCAGGCCTGCGTACACCCGGCCCTGCGCATCGACTGCGGTGTCCTCCGGGCCGTGGATCTGACCGCGCGCCAGCAGCTCGGCTTTCATCAGGGTGTCGTTGGGTTCCAGCACAGCGGTCATCGGTGGTGCCTCGGGCGCTTCCCAGGGCAGGGGGTCGATGGGGCTGGGCGTGAGCGCCAGGTAGAGCGCTGCCGCGAGCAACAGCAGGACGGGCAGGGCGAGCAGTTTCTTCAGCATTGTTGTTCTTCCGTGTCGGAGGGCGATGCGCGGCACAGATTACACAGATCGAGCCTCCGGCGGCAGCTCGCTGCCCGTCGAGTGGCCAGGCCATATATACTGCGCGCCATTGTTCATGGGAGAGCCGCGTGGCTAACGACATACACTGGATTCTCGACGACGCCAGCCTGGCCGAGCACTGCGCCGTCTGGCAGACGCTGCCCTTCGTTGCGCTGGACACCGAGTTCATGCGCGTCGACACCTTCTATCCCATCGCCGGGCTGCTGCAGGTCAGCGGCGGCGACGGCGCCTACCTGATCGACCCGCTGCGCATCAGCGACTGGGCGCCATTCGCCGCGCTGCTCGAAGCGCCCAGCGTGGTCAAGGTGCTGCATTCGTGCAGCGAGGACCTGGAGGTGTTCCTGCGCCTGACCGGCAGCCTGCCGGCGCCGCTGTTCGACACGCAACTGGCGGCCGGTTACCTCAACCTCGGTTTCTCCATGGGCTATTCACGCCTGGTCCTGGCCTTGCTCGACATCGAGCTGCCCAAGGGCGAGACCCGTTCCGACTGGTTGCAGCGGCCGCTGTCGGCGTTGCAGGTGCGCTATGCCGCCGAGGATGTGCTGCATCTGGTGGAGGTATACCGCGCCCTGTCCGCCCGCCTGGCGCCGCAGAAGGTCGAGTGGGTTCTGGAGGACGGTGCCGAACTGGTGGGCAACCTGCACCGCGAAGTCGATCCGGAAGACGCCTGGCGCGATGCCAAGCTGGCCTGGAAGCTTTCCCGTCAGCAGCAGGCGGTGCTGCGCGCCCTGTGTGCCTGGCGCGAGCGGCAGGCGCGTGCGCGCAACCAGCCGCGCAACCGGGTGCTGCGCGAGCATTCGCTGTGGCCGCTGGCGCGTACGCAGCCAGACAACCTGGTCGCCCTGGCGCGCATCGAGGACATGCACCCGAAGACCGTGCGTCAGGATGGTGAAACCCTGCTGCAGCTGATCCGCGATGCGGCGGCACTGCCGCCCGAGCAATGGCCCGAGGCGTTGCCCGAGCCGCTGCCGATCGAGGCCTCGGCACTGCTGAAGAAACTGCGCGCCGTCGGCCAGCGCGAGGGCGAGCGCCTGGATATCGTGCCGGAGCTGATGCTGCGCAAGAAAACCCTGGAAGCCCTGCTGAAAACGGGTTTCCCCAACGGTCCGTACCAACTGCCCGATTCCCTGCGCGGCTGGCGCCGGGAGTTGATGGGCCAGGCGCTGCTCGACTGCCTGGCCAGCGAAGGAGAATCCGCGTGAAACGCATCTGCTCGATCTACAAAAGCCCGCGCAAGAACGAGATGTACCTCTACGTGCTCAAGGCCGATGCCCTGACCCGCGTGCCCGAAGGTCTGCTCGCCGTGTTCGGCCCGCCCGCGCATGCCTTCGACCTGGTGCTCAGCCCCGAGCGTCAGCTGGCGCGCGAGGACATCGCCCAGGTGCTGGAGAACCTCGAGAAGCAGGGCTATCACCTGCAGATGCCGCCGCCCGAAGAGGATTACATCCAGCACCTGCCCGATGAGCTGCTGTGCCGTAACGATCCGGTCTGAGTCATGCGCCTGCTGATCGCCGAAGACAAGCACGCGCTGTATGCCGAGCAGGTCCGCAGTGCGTACCCCGATCTGCAGCTGGTGGCGAGCGCCGAGCCGGCGCGCTTGCGCGAGGCCGCCGGGCAGTGCGAAGTCTGGCTGGGCCAGCCGGACCTGCTCACGCCGCTGCTGCGCGAGGGTTTGCGCCCGCACTGGTTGCAGTCGACCTGGGCCGGCATCACGCCGCTGCTGGCGACCGACCTGCCACGTGATTACCGCCTGACCCGCGCCGTCGGCATCTTCGGCCAGGTCATGGCCGAGTACGTGCTCGGGCACATGCTGGCGCATGAGCGCCGCTTGTTCGCCCGGCTGGCGGCGCAGGTCGCGCAGCAGTGGGACAACGGCCAGCCACGCAGCCTGCGCGGGCGCCGGGTGCTGGTGGTCGGCTGCGGTGACATCGGCCAGGCCGTGGCCGAGTTCCTCGCGCCGTTCGGCGTGGAGCTGCGTGGCCTGGCCAGTCAGGCGCGCGAGCAGACACCCTTCCTCGAGGTGGCGGCGCTGGACGAGCTGCCCCGCTTGAGCGCCTGGGCCGACTACGTGGTCAATCTGCTGCCGGACACGCCCGCGACCCGTGACCTCTACGACGCCTCGCTGTTCGCCCGTTTCCGCCCGCAGGCGCTGCTGATCAACGCCGGGCGCGGCACGGCGGTGGTCGATGCCGACCTGGTGGCCGCGCTGGAACGGCAGCAGCTGGCGGGGGCGGTGATCGACGTGTGCCGCGAGGAGCCCTTGCCGGCCGGGCATCCGTTCTGGGCGGCACCGCGCCTGTTGCTGACCGGGCACAGTTCGGCACCGACCGACCCGTTGCTGATGAGCGCGCTGTTCCTCGACAACCTGTCGCGCTGGCAGGCCGCAGCGCCCCTGCGCGGTGAGGTGGACTTCAGTCGCGGCTATTGACCTGCCGTTCGCCCCGCGCGGCTTGGCCCGGGCGGGCGCACGAGCTAGACTGCCGCGCTTTTCTCCGCCGAGTCCATACTGCCGTCATGGCCGCCAAAGTCGAACCCTTCTGGAAACGCAAGACCCTCGCCCAACTCGACCAGGACGAGTGGGAATCGCTGTGCGACGGTTGCGGCCTGTGCTGCCTGCAGAAACTCGAGGATGAAGACGACGGCGCCGTCTACTACACGCGCATCGCCTGCAAGTTGCTGGACCTGCAGACCTGCCGCTGCAGCGACTACGCCAATCGGGTCAAGCACGTGCCCGATTGCATCCAGCTCACGCCGGCGCAGGCCGACCAGTTCCAGTGGCTGCCACCGACCTGCGCCTATCGCCTGGTCAGCGAGGGCAAGGACCTGCCCCTGTGGCATCACCTGGTATGCGGTGACCCGGAGGCGGTGCATATCGAGCGCATCTCCCAGGCTGGACGCATGCTCAGCGAGAACAGCGTCGCCGAGGACGACTGGGAAGAGCACCTGATTTTCCGCGCGGGTTGATTGCCTCGCCACTTCGTGGCAAATCTGTCGGGCGCCCATGGAATTGCCCTGGGGCGTCGCGGTCATATGCCGCCAGTTCCCGCACCAGGAGTGTTGCTCGATGTCCCTTCGCTTGCCGTTGTTATCGTCTCTGCTGCTTCTGAGCCTGCCGGCCTTCGCCGCGACCCAGAAGGTCGATCTGGATTATCGCGTGCGCTTTCTGCCGGACAGCGATCAGGCCGAGGTCAGCATCACCCTGGAGAAGGGGGAGCGCGTCCGCAGCCTGGATTTCAACCTGGGTGACGACGGGCGCTACAGCGACTTCGAGACCGACGGCCAGTGGTCACAGGAGGTCGCCGGGCGCGGCAAGTGGCAGCCGGGCAAGGGTAAGAGCGTGCTCAGCTACCGGGTGCAGATCGACCATGAGCGCAAGTCGGGGCGCTATGACGCACGGATGACCAAGGACTGGGTGCTGCTGCGTGGCGACGACCTGGTGCCGGCGGCCAAGCTCGATCAGCAGGACAAGACCGAACTGGTGTCGCGCCTGCAGTTCGACCTGCCCAAGGGCTGGAAGAGCGTGGAAACCGGCTGGCCACGCATCGGCAAGAACCGCTTTCGCGTCGACAATGCGCAGCGCAAGTTCGACCGCCCGACCGGCTGGATGCTCGCCGGCAAGCTCGGCACCCGGCGCACGCGCCTGGGCGATACCGAAGTCGCCATCTCCGCGCCGGTGGGCGAGGGCATGCGGCGCATGGATATCATGACCTTCCTCACCTTCGTCTGGCCGCAGTTGCAGCGGGTATTCCCGCGTGATCCGAACAAGCTGCTGATCGTCGGGGCCGGCGATCCGATGTGGCGTGGCGGCCTGTCGGCGGCCAATTCCTACTACATGCACGCCGGTCGTCCGCTGGTCAGCGAGAACGGCACCAGTTCCCTGGTGCACGAGCTGGTGCATGTCTTCGGGCGCATCTACGGGCGCGAGCGCAGCGACTGGATCGCCGAGGGCCTGGCCGAGTACTACGCCATCGAGCTGGTGCGCCGCGCGGGCGGCATCAGCGAGGAGCGTTACCAGAAGATCCGCGAGCAGCTGATCGACTGGAGCAAGCCGGTCAACAGCCTGCGCACCGATCACGCCACCGGGCCGGTAACGGCGCGTGCGGTGCTGCTGCTGCAGGAACTGGACCGCGAGATTCGGCAGAAGACCAAGGACAAGGGCAACCTGTCACTGGACGACGTGACCCGCGGGCTCATGCGCCTGGACCGGGTCAGTACCCAGGATTTCATCGACATCACCGAGAATGTCATCGGTGGTCCGTCGAAAACGCTGGATACGCGCCTGCTGCGTTGAGTTGACCTGCATACGACAACTGCTATTAAATGATAGTTATTATCATTAATTGGCGCCTTCGGGCGCCTCATGCAGTTAGGGGGCCTCGTGCAGGCAGTCTGTTGCACCGCGCCCGCTGGTGCCGCCCGTGGATGAGCAGTTTCGCGGCACCTTCTCGTCGGTCTACCGCAGCGTCCACACGGAACTGACGCGCTTCTTCCGCAAGCGCCTGGAAAGCCAGGCCGATGCCGCCGATCTGGCTCAGGACGCATTCGCCCAGTGGCTGAGCTGGCGGGATCGCGCTGGCGTCGAGCAGCCGCGCGCCTTTCTCTTTCACATCGCCCGCAACCTGCTGCGTGACCACTGGCGTCGCCAGCAGCGCCAGGGCCAGCGCGAGCCGCTGGAAGCGATCGCGGATACCGCCGCCACGCAAGCGAGCCCACTGGAACGCCTCGACCAGCAGCAGCGCCTGCGACAGCTGGCCCGTGCCCTGGAGGGCCTGCCACCGCGACGGCGCGAGGCGCTGATCCTGCACCGCTTCGAGGGCCTGTCGCAGAGCCAGGTGGCTGAGCGCATGGGCATCTCGCTGAGCATGGTGGAAAAACACATCGCCGCCGCCCTGCTGCATTGCCGGCAGCAACTGACGCCTGATACAGGGAAGGATGAGCAATGAGCGAGCATCGAGTCGACCCGACGTCGCCTGACGAGCAGGCCGCCCTCTGGTTCGCCCGGCGCCATGGCGATGCCTTCGGCGCCCGCGACGAAGCCGACCTGCAGGCCTGGCTGGCGGCCGACTCCGCCCATGCCGAGGCGTACGCCGACCTGCAGCTGCTCTGGCAGGACATGGCCCAGCTGCCCAGGCCGCCGATTCCGGCTGAACGCCCGGCGCCCCGGCGGCGCTGGCGTTCGCTGGCGGCAGCCGCCTGCCTGGTGCTGCTGGCGCTGCTGCCGGCCTGGCTGGATGTCTCGCCGGATGGGGCACTTACCCTGGTCAGCGGGCCGCAGACGCCCCGCGAGGTGACCCTGGAAGATGGCAGCCGTATCCATCTCAATCGCAACACGCGCCTGGAGGTGCGCCTGCTGGCGGAGCGGCGCGAGGTCGAACTGGTGCAGGGGCAGGCGTTCTTCGAGGTGGCCAGGGATGTGCAACGGCCGTTTCGGGTGCAGGCCGGGGAGGGGAGCGTGCAGGTGCTCGGTACGCGCTTCGACGTGCGCCGTGGCCGCGAGCTGCTGGCCGTGAGCGTGGAGAGCGGGCGGGTCGCCCTGCAGCCACGCGCCGATGCCCCGCTGGTCGAGCTGCTGGCAGGGGATCGTGCGGTCTACGACGGCAGCCGGGGCACCTTGCTGCGCTCGCGGGTCGCCGACGGTGAAGTGGCCAGCTGGCGCTCCGGGCGGCTGGTCTTCCAGCAATGGCCACTGGCACAGCTGCTCGATGAGCTGTCGCAGTACGGCGCGACGCCGGTGTCGTTCGGCGATGCCGCGCTGGCCGCCAGGCAGGTGTCCGGCAGCGTCGATCTGGCGCGGCCCGACGACTTCCTCAGCGCCTTGCCGGTGCTCCTGCCGGTGAAGGTCGAGCCGCTGGACGATGGCAGCGTTCGGCTCATCAGTGCACCTGAGTAAAAATATTTTCATTCTCATATGCGGATATTTTTCATTTAAGCGTCTTCCATGCCAACCACCTCATGCCGTGGTGGTGTTGCAAGCAGTGGAGACCCGCATGAAAACCCGCATTTCGCCCAGTGCCTGGTGGCGTTCCCGCACCGGTGCTGCCCTGATGATCGGTTGCCTGATGGGGGCAACCGCCCAGGCGCAGCCACGTGATTTCGATCTGGCCGCGCAGCCCCTGGGCAGCGCGCTGACGGCCCTGGCCCGGCAAGGGCAGCTGCAGATCTTCTTCGAGAGCGATCAGGTCCAGGGGCTGCAGGGGCCCGCGCTGCGCGGGCGCTACGAACCCGTCGAGGCGCTGCGGCAGTTGCTGCGCGGCAGCGGCCTGGAACTGGTGGAGGCCGCGGGGAGTTTCGTGGTGCGCCGCATGCCGGTCTCGACGACCGAGGCCAACGCCATCGAACTGGGCTCCGTCAGCATCGTGGGCGACGGCCGCCAGGTCGACTCGGCCAGCGTCGGGCGCTCGACGCTGACGCGCAAGGAGATCGAGCGTCAGCAGGCGGAGAACATTCCCAGCCTGCTGCAGACGCTGCCGGGCGTGAGCATGGGCGGGTCGTCCAAGCAGGGCGGGCAGACGGTCAACATCTGGGGGCTGGGTGATGCCGAGGACGTTCCGTTCAGCCTCGACGGCGCGTCCAAGAGCGGCTTCGAGCGCTACCAGCAGGGTACGGTGTTCATCGAACCCGAGCTGATCAAGCGCATCGAGGTCGAGAAGGGGCCTTATTCGGTGTTCACCGGCAACGGCGGCTTCGGCGGTACCGTGCACATGGAGACCAAGGACGCCCCGGACCTGCTCGAGGAGGGGCGTGACCTGGGCGCCATGCTCAAGTACGGCTATCACAGCAACGACCAGCAGAAACTCTACAGCGGCGCGGTCTACGGCCGCAGCGAGGATGCCCGCTTCGACGGCCTGGCCTACCTGACCACACGCGATGGCCGCGACATGAAGCTGGCCGGGAACATCCAGCTCGAACCCGAGTACGAGTACCCGCAGCGCTATCCGTTCACCGACAAGAAACTCGATGGCGCCTTGCTCAAGGGCAACTTCCGGCCGAACGACGAGCACAGCTTCGGCCTGACGTTCATGCGTTCGCGCAGTGACGAGTTCGTCCCCTTCAGCGCGGCCAGCTTCCTGCTGCCGAGCAAGTACAGTATCGACCGCTACGGCAGCCTGGAGGCAGCCATGCGCCGGCTGATGGCCGATCGCGAGGTGACCGACACCACCTGGGCCGGCCGCTATCGCTACCAGCCACTGGACAACCCCTGGATCGACCTCGAGCTGAAGGCTTCGTGGTCCGAAACCGAGCAGATCGACGAGCGCGGCGAGGATGCCAGCTACTCGCTGGCCACCGGTGGCAAGTGGATGCGCACGGACTATCAGGACCGGGTCGTCGAGCTGCGCAACACCAGCCGCTTCGACACCGGCGCACTCGGCCACGAGCTGACCGCAGGGGTGGCCTGGCACGGCCACAAGCGGGACGTGCTGATGTACCTGCCGGGTTCCACCTACAACCGTCCGCAGTACAACTATGGCTGGTTCCAGCCTTACTTCATGCCGCGCGGCTCGCAGACGTCGCGCAGCGCCTACCTGCAGGACGCGATCACCCTGGGCGACCTTACCATCACTCCGTCATTGCGCTTCGACACGGTGCGCAACCAGGGCAAGGAGAACCTGGCGTCGAACTACAACAACCCCGAGCGCGGGCATGACTATCGGGCGCAGACCTACACGGGCTGGTCGCCGCGTCTGTCGCTGTTCTGGCGGGTCACCGACGAGTTCGCCCTGTTCGCCGACTACGCCCGGACCTGGCGCGCGCCGGTGATCGACGAGCAGTACGAACTGCAGAACAGCACGACCATCGGCGGAACCAGTCGCGGCCTGGACGCCGAGCGTATCCGCGCCTTGCGTGCAGGCAGCGTGGTCAGCCTCGGCAACCTGCTGCGCGAGGGCGACAGCCTGCAGGTCCGCACGACGGTGTTCCACCACCGGATCGAGGACGAGATCTTCAAGCTGCGCAGCATCGCCTGCGAGCGCCAGGCCGCGGAGGGGGGCTCCATTTCCGCGAAGTGCGGCGAATACCTGCCGTTGTCCAACTACCGCAACCTGCCAGGCGTGACGCTCAAGGGGTTCGAGGTGGAGACCTACTACGACAGCGACCGCCTGTTCGGCAGCCTCACCTATGCCTGGGTCAGCGGCAAGCACGACGGTGCCTACAGCAATCCCTGGGGGCCGGACGTCTGGGCCCGCGACGTGCCGCCGGCGAAGTGGGTCGCGACGCTGGGCCTGAAGGTGCCCGAGGCGGACCTGCTGATGGGCTGGCAGGGCGAGTTCGTGCGCAAGACCGACCGCTTGCCCAGCGACTTCTACGATGTCTCCGGCGAGAGCGTGTGGGATCAGCACGACAACGACAGCTACGACACCCACCGGCTGTTCGCGGAGTGGGCGCCGACGATGAAGGGGCTCAAGGGCACGCGGGTCAACCTGACCGTGGACAACCTGTTCAACCGCTTCTATCGACCGGCGCTGAGCGGCGACGGTGCCTACAGCCAGGGGCGCAATGCCAAGATCAGCGTGACGCGCTTCTTCTGACGATCAGGACTTCTTCAGCAGATCCGCCAGGCCGGCCAGGCCCTTGTGCGTGACCTTGCTGCCAGAGCCGGCGCTGGCCGCTTCCTCTTTCTGGTAGTGCAGGTCGACCTGGCGCTGGTGCTCGTTGTCGTGGCAGTACAGACACAGCAGCTCCCAGTTGGAGCCGTCTTCCGGGTTGTTGTCGTGATTGTGGTCGCGGTGGTGCACGGTCAGCTCGCTCAGGCGCTTGCCGCTGAACTCGCGACCGCAACGGCCACAGAAGTGCGGGTACATGCGCAGCGCCTTTTCCCGGTAGCTGGTTTCGCGGCGCTGCTGGGCCTCGGCGAGAATCTTGTCGAGCTTGCTGGTGGTCATGAGTCGTTTCACTGGAACGTTCGTGGGTGGGTGTTGCCAGAATAGAACGAAAGCGCATCGCGCAGGAGGTCTTCGATGAAGCATGTCAGGCCCTGGCTGGCCACTCTGCTGTTGCTCGCGGGGCAGGCCCTGGCGGAGGGGCAATCCGCACCGCTGCTGCGCATGCCGGAAACGTCGACGCAGCCCACCACCAGCCAGCCTTATGCCCGGCCGGCACAGACGCCTGCCGGGCGCTCGGGGTTGGCGCCGCTGTTGCCGGCGCCGCGCTCCGCACCGGCGAAGGACCTGCCGCTGGAGTCGCTGCAGCAGCAGTTGCAGCGCAATCAGCAGGGTGGCAACGAGCGCCGCAGCCCAGGCGCGAGCGAGACGCGGAAGACCGACTAGGGCTGGTTGACCAGGCGCCCGTCGGCCATGCGCAGGCGCCTGGACATGCCGACGGCGATGGCGCGGATCACCTGGGCGGCCGTCCTCGGGCTTTCCTGCAGCATCTTGTCCAGCGCGTCCTTGCCCAGCGACAGCAGCACGCAGTCGCAGGTGGCCACGCAACTGGCCGAGCGGCGTTCACCGTCGAGCACGGCCATCTCGCCGAAGGCGCGGCCACGGCGCAGGCGGGTCACCTCGACCTCGTCGCCGCTGGCATTGCTCTTGCGGATCGAGACGCTGCCCTGGACCAGGATGCACATGAAGGTGCCGGCGTCGCCTTCGCTGAAGATCGCCGTCCCCTCGTTGATGCGATTGAGGTTGAAGTAGCCGGCGGCGGTCTGCACGTCGCTGCGATCCAGGGTGTCGAACAGGCCGCAGTCGAGCAGCATGTCGCGGATCGCGTCGATCAGGTGGGAGGTATCGGACATTGGGGCGTCACGCTGAAAGAACGAGCTGGCGACCTTAGCGTCTGCGCTCGGCGTTGCCAATCCCGTCTTCCTGCCGATGTGACGGGCAGCAGGCAAACCCGGCAGGGCGGCGTCGCGTTCACCGGCGCCGCCCGCTGACACCCTAGAAACTGAAGCGGCGCATCACCCCCTGCAAGCGCTCGGACATGCCCTGCAAGGCACGAATGGCCTGGACGATGCCGCCTTGCGCGGCGGAGTTCTCCTCGACGATCTGCGCGACCTGTTCGACGTTCTGCGCCACCTGTTCGCTGGCGGCGCGTTGTTGCTGCAGGGCGGTGGCGATGAGCCCCACCGACTGCAGCGACTCGTCCAGCGCCACGCGGATCTCGCCCATGGTGGTGGCGCTGTTCTCCACCAGTTGCAGGCCGGTGTCCACCCGCGAGCAGGTGGCGGACATGCTGTCGCGGGCCTGGCAGACGCCATTGTGGATGGCCTCGACCAGGGCGACGATCTCGGTGGTGGACTGTGCGGTGCGCGCGGCCAGGCTGCGCACCTCGTCGGCCACCACGGCGAAGCCACGGCCCTGTTCACCGGCGCGGGCGGCCTCGATGGCGGCGTTGAGGGCGAGCAGGTTGGTCTGTTCGGCGATGCCACGGATCACGTCGACGATGGCGCCGATGTTGCCGGACTGTGCGGCGAGTTGCTCGACATCGCCGGAGCACTGCGTCACCAGCGAGGCGATGCGGCGGATTTCCTCGATGGCCTGGGTGGTCACCTGCAGGCCGCTGTCGGTCAGCTCGCCGGCCTGGCGGGCGCGGTCGTGGGTGTGCTGGGCGCTCTCCGCGATGTGGTTGATGCTCACCGCCAGTTGCTCGACCGTGGCGGCCATCGCCGCTGCGGTGTCGCTCTGGATATTGGCGCTGTTGAGCACCTGTTCGGAGGAAGCGGCCAGCTGCAGGGTGGCGCACTCGATTTCCTCGGAGGCTTCGCCGATGTTGCCGATCACGTCGTGCAGGCCGTGGCGCATCGCCTGCACCGATTTCATCACGCCGCTGCTGCCACCGCCGTCCTGCTGCGCGCCGTCGAGGCGGCCGGAGGCGATGCGGGCGCTGATCGCCTCCAGCTCACCGGGTTCGGCACCCAGCTGGCGGCCGAGCAGGCGGCTGAAGTAGAGCACGTGCACGCTGCCCAGCAGCAGCGCGACCACCAGCAGCAACAGGCTCAGGCGCAGGCTCCTGGCGTAGGCCGCCTCACCCAGCAGGTACTGGCGCTTGGCCTCGCCGAGCTGGACTTCGATCAGCTCGGAAAACTTGGCCGACAGCGGGTCGATCAACGGGTACAGGTCGTTGCTGGCGAAGCGCTCGATTTCGCCCCGGTCACCCCGGATGAGCTGGCTCTGCAGCTGCTCAAGGGGCTGCTGTGCCTTGCTCATCAGAGGGGTGATCTCGTCGATCAGGCGCCGCTCGTCGGCGATCAGCTGGGTGGCCAGGTAGGCTTTCCAGATCTCGGCGATACGCTGCTGGGCCTGCTCGATCATCTGTTGCGCGGCGTTGCCGCTGAGGGTGCCGCTGCGCGCCTTCTGCGTGGCGTCGACGATGTTCACCGCGTAGAGGTCGGCAATCTGCTTGAGGTCGCGCAGCGGTACCACGCGGTCCAGGTAGACGGTCTGCAGGCCGCCGACGGTGGTCTTGAGGCCATGCAGGCCGAGCAGGCCGACGGCCAGCAGCGCGGTGAGCAGAACGCCGGCGAGCAGCAACAGGTGAGTGCGTATCTTCCAACTCTTCATGGCAGGGTCTTCCTTGGCAGCAGGAAAGGGTGGCTCATGGCCATCGCCAAGCGCCGTGCGTTCAGCCTAGATCAGATTTCGCCGCCAGCGCGGCGAGTTGGTCGAACGGTCAGGTTTGTTACCGTTCGTCGCTGAAAAGTGGCAGCAGGCCAGGTGTGGCGGGGCTTTGACGCCAGAGAGAGTGCCGCGCCAGCACCCGCTTCAGGGTGCTGGCCGAGCCTTGGCCGCCGCTGCGCGCGGCTAGCGCCTGGCGAGCAGTTGCTGGAGTGCGGGTTGCAGCTGCGGGTAGCGGAAACGGTAGCCGCTCTGCAGCAGGCGGGCCGGCACCACGCGCTGGCCGGTGAGCAGGACTTCGTCGGCCATCTCGCCGAGCAGCAGGCGTACCAGCGCGGCCGGCACCTTCAGTCGCAGGCGCGCCCAGGGCACCTGGCGCTGCAACGCCTGGCAGAAGTCCCGGTGGCTGACCGGCTCGGGGGCGGTGAGGTTGATCGGGCCGCTGAGCGGCGTGTGCATCAGGTAGCTGCAGATATCCAGAACATCGTCCAGGTGTATCCAGGGCATCCATTGCCGGCCATCGCCCAGCTGGCTGGCCATACCCAGTTCGAAGGGGCGCTTGAACTCGGCCAGCGGTCCGCCATCGCGACCCAGGACGATGCCGATACGCAGCAGGCACACGCGCAGGCCAAGCGCCTGCATCTGCAGAGCCCTGGCCTCCCATTGAGCGCACAGCCGATGGGAGAAACCATCGTGCGCCTCGCTGTCTTCATCGAGCGGCTCGTCCTGCCAGTGCCCGTAGTAACCGACGGCGGAGCCGCTGAGCAGCACCTCGGGCTTGTGCTCCAGGCGCTGCACCAGTTGCAGCAGTGCGTCGGTGGTGTCGAGCCGGCTGCTCAGGAAGCGTTGCTTGCGCGCAGGGTTCCAGCGCTGCCCGGCCAATGGCTCGCCGGCCAGGTTGATCAGGCAGTCGATGCGCTCATCGCTGGCGATCTGCGCCAGGTCGGTCAGCGCACTGATGCGCCCGCGCATCTGGCCGAGACTGGCCAGGTCGCGGGTCAGGATCAGTACCTCATGGCCGGCCTGGCTCAGCGCCGTGGCCAGCGGGCTGCCGATGAAACCACTGCCGCCGGTGATCAGCACACGCAGGCGACGCCCGCTGTCATGGCGCAGTGTCAGCGCCGGCGAATGTGGCCGGGTGGCGGGCCTCAGGGCCAGCAGCGGGATGCCCATGGCCAGAGCGGCCGCGCCGTTGAGGTAGGCGTGCAGGGTGAAGCCGAAGGCGATGGAGAAGGCGCTGTCGAGCAGGCTCCACAGCAGCAGGGCGGCGATCAGCACGGGTTTGATCAGGCCCAGGCCGTGGCGGCGGTAGATCACCAGCAGTGTGCAGAACAGCAGGCCCCAGCTGGCCACGGTGGGCCCGAACAGGCCGACCAGGGTGCGCAGCGGCACCTGCTGCTCGGGGCTCGGCAGGGGCAGGCCACGGGCGGCGTAC
The DNA here is from genome assembly GCF_013357275.1 of Pseudomonas sp. BMW13. NCBI lineage: Bacteria > Pseudomonadati > Pseudomonadota > Gammaproteobacteria > Pseudomonadales > Pseudomonadaceae > Pseudomonas > Pseudomonas sp. BMW13. Next base: position 130,694 of record NZ_SUKD01000015.1, read on the forward strand.
AGGTAGTCGAAGTAACCCTGGGTCAGCGGCAGGTGGGCGGCAAAGGCCAGCACGATGCCCAGCAGCACGTGCCCCGCGCCCATCAGCAACAGCCAGCGATACAGCAGGCCCTGCATCAGCGGATATCCAGTACGCGCAAGAGGAAGGCGTACTCCAGCGCCACGTCGCGGATCCCCTGATAGCGACCGCTCATGCCGCCGTGGCCGGCGTCCAGGTCGGTCTTGAGCAGCAGCAGGTTGTCGTCGGTCTTGCGCTCGCGCAGCCTGGCCACCCATTTGGCGGCTTCCCAGTACTGCACGCGGCTGTCGTTGTAGCCAGCGACGGCGAGGATGGCCGGGTAGGCCTGGGCGCGGACGTTCTCGTAGGGGGCATAGCCCTGCAGCCGGGCGAAGACCTCGGGCTGGTTGGGGTCGCCCCATTCGTCGTACTCGGTGACGGTCAGCGGCAGGTCCGGGTTGAGCATGGTGTTGAGCACGTCGACGAAGGGCACCTCGGCGATGGCGGCGGCGAACAGCTCTGGGCGCTGGTTGAGCACCGCGCCGATCAGCAGGCCACCGGCGCTGCCGCCGCTGATCGCCAGGCGTGCGGGGCTGGTCAGGCCCTCGGCGATCAGGCGTTCGGCGCAGGCGATGAAGTCGTCGAAGGTGTTCTGCTTGTGCTCGAGCTTGCCGGCACGGTACCAGGCTTCGCCCATCTCGCCGCCGCCGCGCACGTGGGCGATGGCGAAGATGAAGCCGCGCTCCAGCAGGCTCAGGCGGGCGTGGGAGAACCAGGGGTCGAGGCTCGCGCCGTAGGCGCCGTAGCCATAGAGATAGAGCGGCGCCGGCTGGCCGGCGGCGAAGACCTCGCGGCGCGCCACCAGGCTGATCGGCACCAATGTACCGTCACCAGCGGTGGCCCAGAGGCGGCGACTCTCGTAGGCGTCGGCGTCGAACGGACCTTCCACCGGCGTTTGCTTGAGCACCTGCTGCTCGCCGCTGGCCAGTTCCAGCTGGCGTACCTGGGCAGGGCGGCCGAGGGCCTCGTAGCGCAGGCGGATCACCGTGCTGTGGAACTCCAGGCCGTCTTGCACGTAGAGGCTGTAGGCGGCATCCGGCAGGGCGACGCGGTAGCTGGCCGCTCCCTGCGGCTGCACGTCGAGCACGGGCAGGCCGCCTTCGCGCAAGGCGAGGACGATGGCGCTCTGATTCAGGGTCGCGCCTTCGAGCATCACCTGCGCATCGTGCGCGCGAATCTGCCGCCAGTGCGGGCGTTGCGGCTGGTCTTCGGCGGCGCGGTACAGGGCGAAGTTGATGCCGCTCTGGTTGCTGCGGATCAGCCAGCACCACTGGCCGTCGAGCATGCCGTGGTCGGCGTCGTACTCGTGGCCTTCCTCGCGCGGCGCCAGGCAGGCGAATGCTGCTTGCGGCGTGTCGGCGTCCAGCACCCAGACTTCGCTGGTGGTCTTGCTGCCCAGTTGCAGGATCAGCTGACGTTCGGAGCTGGACCGGTAGCAGTGCAGGAAGAAGCGACCGTCGGCTTCCTCGAACACCGCTTCGGCGGCTTCATCGCCGAGGCGGTGGCGGTGCAGCCTGTACGGGCGGTGGGTGTCGTCCAGTTCGGTGAAGAACAGGGTCTGGCTGTCGTTCGCCCAGGTCATGCTGCCGTCGCAGTCGTCGAAGGGCAGCTCGCGTATCGCGCCGCTGTCGAGCTCCTTCACGAACAGGCGGTAGATTTCGTCACCGCTGCTATCCAGGCTGTAGGCCAGGCGCCGCTGGTCGGGGCTGATGCTGAACGCGCCCACCGAGAGAAAACCGCCGGCGGCCAGTTCGTTGGGGTCCAGCAGCAGCGTCTCGCTGGCCGCGTCGACCTCGAGCGAAGCGCCCGCCGGGCGGGCGCAGCGGTAGTGGCGCGGGTACTCGTCGCCTGCCGTGGTGCGCTGGTAATAGAGATAGTCCCCCCAGGGCGTGGGCAGCGACAGATCGGTTTCGCGGATGCGCCCCTTGATCTCCTCGAACAGCTGCTCGCGCAGGGCATGCTGCGGAGCCAGGGTGCTTTCCAGGTAGGCGTTTTCCGCTTGCAGGTAGGCCAGCACCTCCTCGCTGTCGCGGTTTTCCAGCCAGCGGTAGGGATCTGTGCCGGCTTCCTGGCGGGCACGAGGGGCAGTGGACATGCTGAAACTCCAGAACTGGGTGCCCGACAGGGGCGCCGGGGCGAGCAAAAGCCGTTATCATAAGCGCCCCTTTGCCACACCTGCCACGCCGGCGACTGCTTATGATGAACGAAAACGACTACCTCATGGCCTGGGCCGCATACGGTGTTGCCGCCCTGGGCTGCCTGCTGGTGTGGATGCGCATGACCACCTGGATGTGGCGCTATGCGCGTGAGCCGCTGCGGGTGCTGGTGGCCGTGCTGCTGTTCAGTCCGACCATCGTCGACCCGGCGCGTGAGCTGTTCGCCCCGGCGATTGCCGTCACCGCCATGGACCTGTTGCTCAAGGTCGGCAACAACGCCTGGCGTGCGGTGGCCGACCTGTCGCTTTATGGATTGATCGCCTTCGCCCTGTACCTGCTCTTCGTCGCCATTCGCTGGCCCATCGAACGCTGGTGGCAAGGTCGTCGCGAGGAGCAGGTGAGCGAGGTCGACGAAGATTCGCGTACGCTGCGCGAGCGGATGGAAGAGGACGACGACCTGCCGCTGCGTGACTACGGTCACGACCGCTCCGGTCGTCTGGAACCGCGTATCTGATCTGCCGCCTGCGCCTGTCGCTGCAGGCGCAAGGCCGGCTGGCCCAGTGCAAGGGAGGCTCGATGGATTGCGTGTTCTGCGCCATTGCCGAGCGACGGCTGCCGGCTCACCGCCTGTACGAGGACGATGATTTCATCGTGCTGCTGGATATCTTCCCCATGCGTCCGGCTCATGTGTTGATCGTCAGTCGCCGGCATGCACCTTTTCTGCACGATCTGCCGCCTGCGCTCGCTGAGCGCCTGCTGCCCCTGGCCGAGCGGGTGGCTGCAGCGCTGCGTCAGGCAGGCTACGGTGGCCAGGGCATCAACCTGTTGATCAACGACGGCCCGGACGCCAATCAGCACGTCCCCCATCTTCATCTGCACCTGATTCCGCGCCGGCCGGGTGACCTGCCGGCTTTGCTCTGGCGGCTGCTGACGCGTTTTCTGCCGCTGGGGCGCAAGCGCATCGAAGCGCGCCTGCAGGATGAAGCCGATCGCCTGCGCCTGATCCTCGCCAAGGAGAATTGATTCGATGTGCGAATTGCTCGGCATGAGCGCCAACGTTCCGACCGATATCGTGTTCAGCTTCACCGGCCTCATGCAGCGCGGTGGCCGTACCGGGCCGCATCGCGATGGCTGGGGCATCGGCTTCTACGAGGGCCGGGGCCTGCGCATCTTCCAGGACCCGCAGGCGAGCAGCGAGTCGGAGGTGGCGCAGCTGGTGCAGCGCTATCCGATCAAGAGCGAAGTGGTGATTGGCCACATTCGCCAGGCCAACGTCGGCAAGGTGTGCCTGGTCAACACCCATCCGTTCAGTCGCGAGTTGTGGGGGCGCAACTGGTGCTTCGCGCACAATGGCCAACTGGCTGGGCTCACCGGCTCCAGCAGTTTCTACCGTCCGGTCGGTGATACCGACAGCGAGGCGGCCTTCTGCGACCTGCTCAATCGTGTGCGCCGGGCCTTTCCCGAGCCGGTGTCGGTCGAGGTGCTGCTGCCCGTGCTGGTCGCGGCCTGTTCCAGCTATCGTCAGCTCGGCGTGTTCAACTGCCTGCTCAGCGATGGCGACTGGCTGTTCAGCTTCTGTTCGAGCAAGCTGGCGCACATCACCCGGCGTGCGCCCTTCGGCCCTGCGCAGCTCAAGGATGCCGATCTGAAGGTGGATTTCCAGGCGGAAACCACGCCTGACGACGTGGTCACGGTGATCGCTACCGAACCGCTGACCGACAATGAGCAATGGTCACGCTACGAACCGGGCGAGTGGCGGTTGTGGCGTCGTGGCGAGTGCGTCGCCAGCGGCAAGGCCTGAGAGAGGGGAACGAGGCATGTTGAGAAGCTATCTGCGGCTGACGCTGTTCGCCTTCGGCCTGCTGCTGGGCGTGCAGGTACCGGGGTTCGTCGATGATTACGCCAAGCGCGTCGAGGCGCATCGCCTGGAGTCGCAACAGAGTCTCAAGGGCTTTCAGGACACCGCCAGCAAGTTCTTCAAGGGCGACATGGACGCGCTGGTGGCGCACTACCGCGTGAGTGACGACCCGGTGATGCGCAGCGATGCGCAGAGCGTCGCCCACTTGGTAGAGCGCGCGGCCCTGCTCGAGCGCGAATGGCAGGCCATGCAGGGGGCCTGGTACCAACAGGCCTGGCACCTGGCCACGGGGGCCGACCGCGGGCTGTTCGAGGAGACGCTGCAGGCGTACCGCTACCAGGTGCTGTTCACCCCGGAGGCGATTCTCTGGGGCCTGGTCTGCGCCTTGCTGCTGGCCTGGCTGGTCGAGTTGCTGATCCTCACGCTCGGCTGGATGTCCGGCGCTGGACGAACCCGGCAGACGCAGCAGCGACACTGGCGCTGATCGGCTGTCTCTGGCTGGCATCGCGCAGAAATTTGCACTGGTTCGCCTGCGCGGCGGGTGGCGCGTGTTAATGTAATACGGCGTTACATTTAATCGCCTCAGTGTATCTCTGGAGTTTCCATGCCGATCAAGGATTCGATCCTGGCAGCCGCGCTGGCTGCCGTCCTGCCTTTCCTGTCCGTTGCTCATGCCGATTCCACGGCTGAGCCGGAGCCTGCCGCTGCGGTTGCCGAAGTCGATGAAGACGGGCAATGGAGCAGTCCCGAAGCGTTCGTCGCCAGCCTGGAGTTCAAGAGCGGTCGCGTGGTGCTGGGTGATGACCTGGCGACGCTGAACCTGCCCGATTCGCTGGTGTTTCTCGACAGTGACAATGCCCAGCGCCTGCTGGTGGACGGCTGGGGCAATCCGCCGGACGACGTGCCGCCACTGGGGATGATCCTGCCGGCTGGCATCTCGCCGCTGGCCGATGAGTCCTGGGGTGTGACGGTCGAGTACGAGGACAGTGGCTACGTCTCCGACGAGGACGCCGCCGATATCGACTACGGCGACATGCTCGAAGACATGCAGTCCGACATGCGCGAATCCAACGCCTGGCGCGAGGAAAACGGCTACGAGACGGTGCAGCTGGTCGGCTGGGCCGCCGAGCCGCGCTACGACGCCGAAGGCAAGAAACTGCACTGGGCCAAGGAGCTGAAGTTCGGCGACAGCGACATCAACACCCTCAACTACAACATCCGTGTGCTGGGTCGCAAGGGCGTGCTGGTGCTGAACTTCGTCGCCAACATGGACCAGCTGGCGGAGATCGAAGCCAACGTACCGGCGGTGCTGGCGGCTACCGAGTTCAATCCGGGCCAGCGTTACGCCGAGTTCAACCCGGACCTGGATACCGTTGCGGCCTACGGCCTGGGTGCGCTGGTGGCGGGCAAGGTGGCGGCCAAGACCGGCCTGCTGGCCATGTTGCTGGTGCTGCTGAAGAAGTTCTGGTTCATCCCGGTGGTGCTGTTCGGCTGGCTGGGCAAGCGCCTGGGCCTGCGCAAGAAAGACCCTGCGCCGAGCGCGGAGGAGAGCGCCCCGGCCGCGCCTGCGGCTGCCGAGCGCAAGCCGGAGGAACCGCCGCAGACACCAGCGCAGACGGTGATGGATCTGAACAAGCCGGACGATGCCGACAAACGCTGACTCCGACGCCGGGCCCGGAGGTACTCCGGGCAAGGAAAAACGCCGCGACACCTGTGAAGGGGTCGCGGCGTTTTCGTTGCGGCCGGGCTATTTGGACAGGTACTTCATGCCGTCTTCCAGGCCCTGCAGGGTCAGCGGGTACATGCGTTCTTCGATCAGCTCGCGTACCAGGCCGGTGGAGGCGGTGTAGTTCCAGGTGTCCTTGGGGTAGGGGTTGATCCAGATGATCTTCTTGAACTTCTCGGTGAAGCGCTTCATCCAGACGTAGCCGGCTTCCTCGTTCCAGTGCTCGACGCTGCCGCCCGCCTGGGTGATCTCGTAGGGCGCCATGGCCGCATCGCCGACGAACACCACCTTGTAGTCGGCGCCGTACTTGTGCAGCAGGTCCAGGGTCGAGGTGCGTTCGCTGGTGCGGCGCATGTTGTTCTTCCACACGCTCTCGTAGATGAAGTTGTGGAAGTAGAAATACTCCAGGTGCTTGAACTCGGTCTTGCACGCCGAGAACAGCTCCTCGCAGACCTTGACGTGGGCGTCCATCGAGCCACCGATGTCCAGCAGCAGGAGGAGCTTCACCGTGTTGCGGCGCTCCGGGCGCATCTGGATGTTGAGCAGGCCGCCGTCCTTCGCGGTGTGGTCGATGGTGCCGTCCAGGTCCAGCTCTTCGGCCGCACCCTGGCGGGCGAACTTGCGCAGGCGGCGCAGCGCCACCTTGATGTTGCGCGTACCTAGTTCGACCTGGTCGTCGAGGTTCTTGTACTCGCGCTGGTCCCACACCTTGGCGGCCTTGCCCTGGCGCTTGCCGGCATCGCCGACGCGGATGCCTTCCGGGTTGTAGCCACCGGAGCCGAACGGGCTGGTGCCGCCGGTACCGATCCACTTGTTGCCGCCGGCGTGCTTTTCCTTCTGCTCTTCGAGGCGCTTCTTGAACTCCTCGATGAGCTTGTCGAGGCCGCCGAGGCTCTGGATCTGCGCCTTCTCCTCGTCGCTCAGCAGGCGTTCGAATTCCTTGCGCAGCCACTCCTCGGGGATCATCGCCTCGATGTGTTCGTTGAGGTTTTCCAGGCCCTTGAAGTAGGCCCCGAAGGCGCGGTCGAACTTGTCGAAGTGACGCTCGTCCTTCACCAGGATCGCCCGCGCCAGGTAATAGAACTCGTCCATGTCGGCGAACACGACGTTGTGCTTGAGCGCGTTGATCAGGTCGAGCAACTCACGCACCGACACCGGCACCTTGGCCGCGCGCATTTCGTTGAATAGGTTGAGCAGCATTGTCTGTGCCCTCGGGATAATCCGTAGGGTGGGTTAGTCGCGTAGCGGCGTAACCCACCGTTGATGCCATCGGCATCATGCTTGCCAGCCTGACGGCTGGGCGGTGGGTTACGCTTCGCTAACCCACCCTACAAAGGCGCTGGCCGACGCGCAGCAGCCCGATTCTCAGCGAGAAGCGCGGCGCGCCATGAAGGCCAGGCGCTCGAGCAACTGCACGTCCTGCTCGTTCTTCACCAGGGCGCCGGCCAGTGGCGGGATGGCCTTGGTCGGATCGCGCTCGCGCAGTACGGCTTCGCCGATGTTGTCGGCCATCAGCAGTTTCAGCCAGTCCACCAGTTCGCTGGTCGAGGGCTTCTTCTTCAGGCCCGGCACCTTGCGCACGTCGAAGAACACGTCCAGCGCTTCGGCCACCAGCTCGCCGCTGATGCTGGGGTAGTGCACGTCGACGATCTTCTTCAGGGTGTCGCGATCGGGGAAGGCGATGTAGTGGAAGAAGCAGCGACGCAGGAAGGCGTCCGGCAGCTCCTTCTCGTTGTTCGAGGTGATGATGATGATCGGGCGCTGCTTGGCCTTGATCGTCTCGTCGGTCTCGTAAACGTAGAACTCCATCTTGTCGAGTTCCTGCAACAGGTCGTTGGGGAACTCGATGTCGGCCTTGTCGATCTCGTCGATCAGCAGGATCACGCGCTCGTCGGACTCGAACGCCTCCCACAGCTTGCCTTTCTTGATGTAGTTGCGAACGTCGTGGACCTTGTCGGAGTCGAGCTGCGAGTCACGCAGGCGGCTGACCGCGTCGTACTCGTAGAGGCCCTGATGCGCCTTGGTGGTCGACTTGATGTGCCAGGTGATGAGGCGGGCGCCGAAGGCTTCGGCCAGTTGCTCGGCGAGCATGGTCTTGCCGGTGCCCGGCTCACCCTTGACCAGCAACGGGCGCTGCAAGGTGATGGCGGCGTTGACCGCCAGCTTGAGGTCGTCGGTGGCGACGTAGGACTGGGTACCTTCGAACTTCATCGGAAAATCCTCGGAGCGATAGCGCGGGGCGGCCCGCAGCAGAAATTCAGAGCGCGACTATAACGCGCAGCCTTGGTGGCTGTGAACGCAGACGCAGTATTCAGTCACTGAATGGCGGGTCACCCGGCTTTCGGTCTGCCTGCTGGACGGCCAGCGGGCGGCGGCATAGGCTTGGGGTTTTTCCTGCCCGCAAGGACTTCCATCATGAGTCGTATCTTCGCAGACAACGCCCAGGCCATCGGCAATACGCCGCTGGTGATGATCAACCGCCTGGGCCCGAAAGGCGTGACCATCCTGGCCAAGATCGAAGGGCGTAACCCGGCGTACTCGGTCAAGTGCCGCATCGGCGCCAACATGATCTGGGATGCCGAGGAGCGCGGCGTGCTCAAGCCGGGCATGACCATCGTCGAGCCGACTTCCGGCAACACCGGTATCGGCCTGGCCTTCGTCGCGGCGGCGCGCGGCTACAAGCTGGTGCTGACCATGCCCGCCTCGATGAGCCTGGAGCGACGCAAGGTGCTCAAGGCGCTTGGCGCCGAGTTGGTGCTGACCGAACCGGCCAAGGGCATGAAGGGCGCGATCGAGAAGGCCAACGAGCTGGCCGCCGCCAACCCCGACTACTACCTGCCGCAGCAGTTCGAGAACCCGGCCAACCCGGCCATCCATGAAAAGACCACCGGCCCGGAAATCTGGCGGGACACCGACGGCGCCATCGACGTGCTGGTGGCCGGTGTCGGTACGGGTGGCACCATCACCGGGGTATCGCGCTACATCAAGCAGACCCAGGGCAAGCCGATCCTCTCGGTGGCGGTGGAACCGGTGGGCTCGCCGGTCATCAGCCAGACCCTGGCCGGTGACGAGGTCAAGCCGGCTCCGCACAAGATCCAGGGCATCGGTGCCGGTTTCGTGCCGAAGAACCTCGATCTGGCCATGGTCGATCAGGTCGAGCAGGTCGCCGATGACGATGCCAAGGCCATGGCCCTGCGCCTGATGCGCGAAGAAGGCATTCTCTGCGGCATCTCCTGCGGTGCGGCGATGGTGGCTGCCGTGCGCCTGGCGCAGAAGCCGGACATGCAGGGCAAGACCATCGTGGTGATTCTGCCGGACTCCGGTGAACGCTACCTGACCTCGATGCTGTTCGACGGCCTGTTCACCGAGCAGGAACTGCAGCAGTAACGCGTCATGCAAGGGCCGTTGCCGTGGCTGCGCATGGATGATTGGCGCAGCCTGCGCTGATGGCCACGGTGTTTCATGCGGCTGAATCCGCTCGCTCAGGCTGTGCGCTCAGGCGCTTCCACGTCTGTGCTCTGAGCTGCCGGGTGCTGGACCGCTGAGGCGCGAGCCACGCTAGGCCCTGGCAGTAGTTGGCCGTACCACCAGCCACAGGGCCAGTGCGATCAGCAGGCAGCCCGGCAGGTAGTCCCAGCTCAGTGGCTCGTCCAGCAGCAGCGCCCCCCAGAGCACGCCGAACGGCGGGATCAGGAAGGTGGTGGTGCTGGCCTTGATCGGCCCGATATCGCTGAGCAGGCGGAAATACAGCACATAGGCGAAGGCGGTGCAGAGCAGGCCGAGACCGGCCAGGGACAGCCATACCTCGATGCCGCCCCAGCTCGCCGGTGCCTGCAGCGCGAGGCTGCCGGCGAACAGCGGCAACAGGAACAGGCTGGCCCCGACCAGGCTGGCGAAGGCGGTCAGGCGATTGTCCAGGCCGCCTTGCTGGCCGATCCAGCGTCGCGTGAGGAAGCCGGCGAAGCCGTAGCAGGTCGTGGCCACCAGGCAGGCGCCTGCACCCAGCAGCAATTGCATGTCGAAGGCGACCGGGCCGGTGCGGGTCAGCACCGCCACGCCGAGCAGGCCGAGAAACACGCCGGCGGCCTTGCTCGGGGTGATGCCCTCGTGGAAGAACAGCGCGCCGATCAGCACGCCCATCAGGGGGGTCGTGGCATTGAAGATCGCCGAGTAGCCAGCGGGCAGGATCAGCGCCGCCAGGCAGTACATGGCCGATGGCAAGCCGGCGTTGATCATTCCCAACACCAGGCAGATGCGGAATTTGCCACGAAAGTCCCAGTCGGTGCGCAGCAGCAACAGCAGGGCCAGCAGTCCCAGGGTGCCGAAGCTGGCACGGAAGAAGGCGGTCGGCATGCTGCCCAGCACGGGGGCGGCGACCCGCATGAACAGGAAGCTGGCGCCCCAGATGGCGGCGAGCAGCAGCAGGCGAAGCAGGTCGGCGGTGCGCACGATGGACTATCCGGCAGGGGTGGGGGCGAGAGTGTTGCCGCTGGACGGCGTTCTGGCAATCCGCATCGCGCTTTCGAAGTGCGCCGTAGCTGGTCGGCTGCAAGCGGCAAACGCCTTGCCGGCATGGCGACTTGCATCCGGGCCGGGTTTGTCGGCTAAGCTCGGCTCATTCACCGCATTGACAGGGCATGCGCATGGGGCAGCAATGGCCGGCCGACGGGATCGCCCGCCTGATCCTCGATGGCTTCGACGATTATCGCGAGCAGTTCCGCCAGATCACCGATGGCGCGCGTGCCCGCTTCGAGCAGGCGCTGTGGCAGGAGGCGCAACAGGCCTCGGCCGCGCGCATCAACCTCTACGAGGACAAGGTGGCGCAGACCCGCGAGCGTCTGCAGCAGGGCTTCGATGCCACGCTGCTGGAGGCCAGCCAGTGGCCGCTGGTGAAGAGTGCCTATATCGCGCTGATCGACCTGCGCCTCGACGACGAGCTGGCGGAGACCTGGTTCAACTCGATCTTCTGCAGCCTGTTCAGCCATGATCTGATCAGCGATGGCTGCATGTTCATCCACACCACGCGACCATCGCTGCGCAGCCGCTCGGGCGCCGCGCAGACCCGCCGCTACCGGCCCGACGGCGCGCTGGACGAGGCGCTGCGGGCGATCTTCGAGGACTACGCCTTCGATGCCGCCTACGAAGACCTGCCGCGTGACCTGCAGCGCCTGGAGGAGCAGCTGCGGGCGAGCCTGCCGGACTGGATCTGCAAGGACCCGGAGCTGTGCATCGAGCTGTTTTCCTCGGTGCTGTATCGCAACAAGGGCGCCTACCTGGTCGGGCGCATCTACACCCGCGACGAGCAATGGCCGCTGGCGATTCCCCTGCTGCATCGCGAAGGGCAGGGCATTCAGGTCGATGCGGCGATCACCGACGAAGCGGAGGTGTCGATCATCTTCTCCTTCACCCGCAGCTACTTCATGGTCGACGTCGCCATCCCGGCCGACTTCATCGGGTTCCTGCGGCGCATCCTGCCGGGCAAGCACATTGCCGAGCTGTACACCTCGATCGGCTTCTACAAGCACGGCAAGAGCGAGTTCTACCGCTCGCTCATCGGTCATCTGGCCAGCAGCGACGACCGCTTCGTGATGGCGCCTGGCGTGCGCGGCATGGTCATGAGCGTGTTCACCCTGCCGGGCTTCAACACGGTGTTCAAGATCATCAAGGACCGCTTCGCCCACGCCAAGACGGTGGATCGCAACACGGTGATCGAGAAGTATCGCCTGGTGAAGAGCGTCGACCGTGTCGGGCGCATGGCCGATACCCAGGAGTTCGCCGATTTTCGCTTTCCCAGGGCCAAGTTCGAGCCGCAGTGCCTGGCCGAGTTGCTCGAGGTGGCACCCTCGACCGTGGTGCTGGAAGGTGACAGCGTGCTGGTGCGCCACTGCTGGACCGAGCGGCGCATGACACCGCTCAATCTCTATCTGGAGAATGCCAGCGAGGCGCAGGTGCGCGAGGCGCTGGACGATTACGGCCTGGCCATCAAGCAACTGGCGGCGGCGAACATCTTCCCCGGTGACATGCTGCTGAAGAACTTCGGCGTGACCCGTCATGGCCGGGTGGTGTTCTACGACTACGACGAGATCTGCTTTCTCACCGAGGTGAACTTCCGCAGGATTCCACCGCCGCGCTTTCCCGAGGACGAGATGAGCGCCGAACCCTGGTACTCGGTGGCGCCCAACGATGTGTTTCCCGAGGAGTTTCCGCCCTTCCTGTTCGCCGATATCAAGCAGCGCCAGCTGTTCAGCAGGCTGCACGGCAACCTGTATGACGCCGACTACTGGAAGCAGCTGCAGGACGCGATCCGTGCCGGCAAGGTGATCGATGTGTTCCCCTATCGGCGCAAAAGTCCGGTGATTTGATCGGCCCTGGTTGAAATCCACCTTGCCAGGCCTAATCTCATAGGAGAGCACGCCAGCGTGCTCTCCCATCTACTTGGCAGGAGGTCGTACCCATGCTCGCCAAGCTGCAAGAACAACTGCATACCTTGCTGCAGGCCCTTGGCCTCATCCCGCAACCTCAGCCGATTCGCATCAGCGAGGCCGAGCAGGAGCGCCTGCGTCGCGAGGCACGTCAGCGCCGCTGATTGCGGCGTCCGAGCGCATCAGGCGAGCCGGTGGGCGTCGAACCAGGCGTCGATCAGCTCGCGCATGCGTTCGCCGGAGAAACTCGCGAAATGCCCGCCATGCACGCTGCGCACCGGTAGGTCGCGCAGGCGCATCAGGCTGTGTGCGTAGTCTTCCAGGTTGGAATGGTAGGCATCCTCGATCAGCGGGCCGTCGTAGAGGATGTCGCCGGAAAACAGCGTCTGCGTCCTCGCTTCCCACAGGCTGATGCCGCCCGGCGAATGACCGGGCGTATGCAGCACCTGCAACACCCTGTCGCCCAGATCCACAACGTCGCCATCCTCGATCAGACGAGTAGCCGGCGCGGCGCGCACACGGTACTCGGCGTAGCACAGCGGGCAATCCGGATGCGCCTCGAACATGTCGTCGCCGACGAAGTCGGTGGCCAGCGTGTTGGCGCCGTCCGGTGCGGCGAGGATGTCCGCCTCGGCCGGATGCACCAGACGCTCGCTGAACTCGTGATGTCCGGCGATATGGTCGAAGTGGCAGTGACTGGCCACCGCCAGCAGCGGCTTCTCGGTCAGCCAGGGCAGCTGCTCGCGCAGGCTGACCAGGCCGGAGCCGGAGTCGATCAGCACATCAAGCTCGCGCCCCTGCACGTGCCACATGTTGCAGCGGTAGAAGGGACGCACGTAGGGTTCGTGGATCAGGCAGATGCCGTCGTGGCGGTGTTCCACCTCGAACCAGCGGTCGCGACTGACGATTTTCATGGCGGGAAACGTGCCTCGTTGGCGGGTTGCACCCGCCCTACAGGTTGGTATGACGAGTAGGGCGGGTGCAACCCGCCACGACATTCATCACGCTACGCCAGTTGCGTGCGAGGCACCAGCAGCCAGCGGCGCAGCACGGCATAGCTGGCGGCGGTGATCAGGAACACCGGCAGCGATGCCCCCCAGGCCAGCGGCGAGACCCAGCCCCAGTAGTAGGCCAGCATGGCGCCGAAGCCGTAGGCGACGAAGGCGGCGGGGTTGAAACCCGCCAGGTAACGGTAGCGGCCGCCATCCTCGCTGAGCAGTTCGTCCACCGCGTAGTCGCCCTTGTGGATCAGGAAGTAGTCGGCGATCAGCACGGCGAAGGCGGGGATGAACACACTGCCGATCACCAGCAGGAAGTTCTGGAAGTTGTCGAGAATGCCGGGGATCTGCGAGCCGAGGATCGACAGCACGCCGATGCACAGCGCCGGTTTCCAGAACGGGGTCTTCGGGCTGATGTTGAGGTACGACAGCGAGGCGCTGTAGACGCACATGACGTTGGTGGTCATCACCGAGAGGAACACCACGATGGCCGCCGGCAGCCCGAAGCCGAAGCCGGCGAGCAGCACGGCGGGGTCGTAGGTCTGTTCCATGCCGGTCATCACCGAGAAGCCCGATACGGTGGCGCCCAGGCCCATGGCCAGCAGGGTGGCGAGCACGTAGCCGACCCAGGTGCCGACACCGGCCACGCCCTGGCTGCGGCAATTGCGGTTGTAGTCGGCTGCCAGCGGAATCCAGGAGAAGGCGGTGGCGATGACGATATCGAAGGCGATCCCCGGGGTGATGTCGTTGCGCGGCTCGGCCGGCATGGCCAGGAGACTGGCGAACTCGAACTTCTGCCCCATCACGTAGAACACCGCGCCTGCCAGCAACAGCATGCCGATGGCCGCCCAGCGCTCGACCCGCTCGATGCCCAGGTGGCCGCGCAGGGCGATCAGCAGCACCAGGGTTTCACAGAGGATGGTGAACAGCGGCAGGTTGGAGTAGCCGGTCAGGTGCTCCACGGCGTAGTTCAGGCTCATGCCTGCCAGCAGTGCCTGGATCCAGCTCCAGGCCAGCAGGGTCAGCAGATTGACCAGCGAGGGTAGCTTGGCGCCCTGCGAGCCATAGCTGCCGCGCGCCAGGACCATGGTGGTGAGGCCGCTGCGCTGGCCCATCAGGCCGACCAGTACCAGCGGCAGAATGCCAAGCCCCGAGCCGACCAGCACGATCAGCATGGCCTGGCTGAACGGCAGGTCGGGCACCAGCAGCATGCCGGTGAGGATGGTGGTGACCACGACGTTGGCGCCCAGCCACAAGGCGATGGTGCCACCGAGGCCGAGGCTGCGATGGCTGGCGTCGGTGGGGGCGAGGCCATCCTGGCCGAAATGCTGGCTTAGGTTCTTGAACATGGAATGACTCCCCGGTGCTTGATTATTGGTGTTGGTAGGGTGGCAGTCAGTGAGGAAACGCAATCTTCTTGTTATGTCCGTGGCTCGGATGCAAGCGGGGCCACGGGTTGGCTCAATCGGGCAGGGTGGGGTGAGGCCTTTTTCATCCACCGTTGCAGTGGGTGGATGGATAAGGCGTCATCCACCCCACGCAGCGGTCGCATTCTGCAGGAGCGGCTTCAGCCGTGATCGATCCGCTCAGGGGTGAAAGGGCGCGGCCTCCTGCACTTCGATGATCAGCGGGCGGTCTGCCGGCGCGCTGCGCAGCAGCTCGGCCAGGTGCGCGTGGTCACGGGCGCGCTCGGCGGCGCAACCGAAGCCCCGGGCAATGGCCAGCAGGTCCGGGGTGTAGATGTCCACACCGATCAGCTCGATGTCACGGCGCTCCATGTAGCGCTTGATCTCGCCGTAACCGGCGTTGTTCCACAGCAGCACGATGATGCCGACGCCGGCTTCCACGGCGCTGGCCAGTTCGGGCAGGGTGAACTGGATGCCACCATCGCCCATCAGGCTGATCACCGGGCGGCTCGGCTCGGCCAGCTTGGCGCCGATGGCTGCCGGCAGGCCGTAGCCCAGGGTGCCGTAGCCGGTGGAGGAGTTGAACCAGCGCCGCGCCCCGTCCAGTTCCACCAGGTGGTTGCCGCTGTACACCGTCTGCGTCGAGTCGCCGACGAAGCGTGCCTCGGGCAGGGCCTGCAGCAGCGTCGCGAACAGCTGGCGGTAGTGCGTCCAGCCGCTGAAGTCTTCGTTCAGGCGAGCCTGCACGGCCAGGGTGCGGCGAGCGCCGGGGCTGCCGGGGTCGGCCTCGCGTGGGTTGAACTCGGCCAGCAGCATGCGCATGGCCACTCGCGCATCGCCCTGAATGGCCAGGTGCGGGGTGAAGTTGCGGTGCAGCTGCTGGGCGTCGATGTCGATGCGGATCAGGCGGCCCGGCAGGCGGAAGTCGCCATCGAACACCACGTCGTAGTCGGTTTCGCCCAGCTCGGTGCCGATGGCCACGACCACGTCGGCTTCCAGCGCCAGGTCGCGTACCGGACGCAGCGACTGGTTGCTGCCGAGCAGCAGCGGATGGCCAGGCGGCAGCAGACCCTTGGCGTTGATGGTCAGGGCCGTCGGTGCATCCAGGGCGGCGGCCAGGGCGCGGGCCTCGGCCTCGGCGGCGACGCAGCCGCCACCGAGCAGCAGCAGCGGACGCTCGGCTTGCTTGAGCAACCCGGCGGCTTCGCGGATCAGCGTGCGGTTGGGCGCCGGGCGACGCACCACCGGACGTGGGGCCAGGGCCATGTGCGAGGCGTCGGCGGTGATGATGTCCAGTGGCAGCTCGATGTGTACCGGGCGTGGCCGCTCGCCCTCGAACACCGAGAAGGCCCGGGCCAGTACACCGGGCAGTTCCTCGACGCTCATCAGCGTGTGGCTGAAGGCGCTGACACCCGCGGTCATCGCCTGCTGGTCGGGCAGCTCGTGCAGGTAGCCCTTGCCCAGGCCGAGGCGCTCGCGCTCGTTGACGCTGGAAATCACCAGCATCGGAATCGAGTCGGCATAGGCCTGGCCCATGGCGGTGAGGATGTTGGTCATCCCCGGACCGGTGATGATGAAGCACACCCCCGGCTTGCCCGAGACGCGCGCATAGCCGTCGGCCATGAAGCCCGCGCCCTGTTCGTGGCGCGGCGTGATGTGGCGGATGCCGCTGCCGGGCAGGCCGCGATACAGCTCGACGGTGTGAACACCGGGGATGCCGAACACGGTGTCGACACCCCAGGCCTGGAGCTGCTTGACGAGAAACTCACCGCAGGTGGTCATGCTCTCTCCTTGTGGCTTAGCCGACGATCCAGTGCGCCATCAGGGCGATGATCGGCAGGGTGATCAGGGTACGCAGGACGAAGATGACGAACAGCTCCAGCAGGCTCAGCGGCAGCTTGGCCTTGAGGATCAGCACGCCGACCTCGGACATGTAGATCAGCTGGGTCAGCGAGATGCAGGCGACCACGAAGCGGGTCAGCTCGCTCTCGATACCCTTGCCCAGCACCGCCGGCAGGAACATGTCGGCGAAGCCTACCAGCAGGGCCGGCGCGGCCTTGGCCGCTTCCGGCAGTTGCAGGGCTTCGAGCAGCGGTACCAGCGGGTAGGACAGCCAGTTGAAGATCGGAGTGAACTCGGCGATGGCCAGCGACAGGGTGCCGATGGCCATCACCAGCGGCAGCAGGCCGAGCCAGATGTCGACCACGTTGTGCACGCCGATGCGCACCATCTGCAGCGGCGACGGGTTGGCGTTGGCGCGACGCACGGCCTGGGCCAGACCCCAGCGCAGCAGCGAGGTGCCCGCCGGGACTTCCTCGCGGATCTGCTTGCCGACACCGGCGACGTACTCTTCCTTCTTCCACGACAGCGGCGGAATGCGCGGGGTGATGATCGCCGCCGCCAGGCCGGCCACCACCACGGTGAGGTAGAAGGGCACGAACAGGTGGTCGAGCTTCATGAAACTGGTGATCAGCAGGCTGAAGGCGATCGAGGCGATGGAGAAGTTGGTGGCGATCACCGCCGCTTCGCGAGCGCTGTAGAAGCCCTTCTGGTACTGCTGCGCGGTGATCAGCACGCCGACGGTGCCGGAACCGAGCCAGCTGGCGATGGCGTCGATGGCCGAGCGCCCCGGCAGACCGAAGACCTTGCGGAACACGTTGCGCACCAGGGTGCCGCAGAATTCCATCAGGCCGTAGTCGGTAAGCAGCGGCAGGATCAGCCCGGCCACCAGGAAGAAGGTGATCAGCACCGGCGCCAGGTCCTTGAGCACCACGCCCCCGGTGTTGGCACCCCAGATCCATTCAGGGCCGAACTGCCAGAAGGTCATCGCCGCGAACAGCGCACCGAGCACACGCAGGCCGAGCCACAGCGGCGGCAGGTTGAACAGTTCGTTGAGCGCCGGGCGCTGGGTCAGCCAGCGTGGCTTGAACAGGCTGCCGAGCAGGCCGAGCGCGGCGGATGCCAGCAGCAGGGCGGTGGCGATGGCCGGCAGGTGGTCGTTGAACGCCGCCTTGAGCGCATCGGCCATCACGCCGAGGCCGATGGTGACCTTTTCCTCGTAGACGATGGGGGTGAGAAACAGCAGTACGCCAAGCAGCGAGGGGATCAGGAAGATCAGCAGCTGACGCAGGCTGAAGGGCGTGCTCGCGCCGGGTTGGTCGTCGAGCAGGGGCATGGATTCATCATGATTCATGGCAGGCATCCGAATTGTTGTTGTATGGATGTTCCGGGTGCCGTCGAGGGCACCCGGATTCGGCGATCAGCGTTTTATGACGCCGGGCATCACGCAGAGCATTTCGTAAAGCAGGTTGGCACCGAGCAGCGAGGTGTTGCCGGTGGTGTCGTAAGGCGGGGAGACCTCCACCAGGTCCGCGCCGATCAGCTCCAGGCCCTCGCAGCCACGGATGATTTCCATGGCCTGGATGGTGGTCAGGCCGCCGATTTCCGGGGTGCCGGTGCCCGGCGCCCAGGCCGGGTCGATGCCATCGATATCGAACGACAGGTAGACCGGGCCGCCGCCGACCTTTTCCCGTACTTCGGCCATCAGCGGAGCCAGCGACTGGTGCCAGCATTCTTCGGCCTGCACCACGCGGAAGCCCTGCTTGCGGCTCCAGTTGAAGTCCTCGGCGGTGTAGCCCTGGGCACGCAGGCCGATCTGCACCACGCGCTGGCTGTCGAGTAGGCCTTCTTCCTGGGCGCGGCGGAAGGTGGTGCCATGGGCGATCTTCTCGCCGAACATGTGGTCGTTGACATCGGCATGGGCGTCGATGTGGACCAGGCCGATCTTGCCGTACTTCTTGTGCAGCGCCCGCAGGATCGGCAGGGTGATGGTGTGGTCGCCGCCAAGGGTCAGCGGCGTGATGCCGAGCTCGACGATCTCGTCGTAGGCCTCTTCGATGATGCGCACGGCGTCGAGCAGGTTGAAGGTGTTGATCGCCACGTCACCGATATCGGCCACGTTGATCGAGTCGAACGGTGCGGCACCGGTGGCCATGTTGTACGGGCGGATCATCACCGACTGGGCGCGGATCTCGCGCGGGCCGAAGCGGGTGCCGGAGCGCAGCGAGGTGCCGATGTCCAGCGGTACGCCGATGAAGGCGGCGTCCAGCTGGCGCTTTTCCTCGACGCTCTGGATGTGCGGCAGACGCATCATGGTGGCGATGCCGCCGAAGCGTGGCATTTCGTTGCCACCCAGGGGCTGGTGGAGTTTCTTGTCCATGGGAGGGCCTCAGGCTTGTTCTGGTTGTGGCGGGATTCTTGGCCGGCCAGGTGTCGGGAAGAATCGGCAGGGGCAAAAACTTACTTCAGGATTGTCTGAAGTAAGTGCCTGATCCCCCGATTCATGAGGGTTTGGCTGTACCCGGACGACGGTGGTGCGTCAGTCGCGGTATCCGGGATCGAGGCGATCGAGCTTGCGCAGCCAGGCCTGCCACAGCAGCTGGCGCTGCCATTCGGCACCTTGCAGCTGTTCACAGGCGTGGCGTGACAGCGGCTCCGCGATCTCGCTGCAGGCCTGGCCGCCGCCGGTGCTGGCGAGCTGGATTTCGCAGGCACGGTTCAGGTAGTACATGACATAGAAGGCATCGGCGACGCTGGCACCGACGCTGAGCAGGCCGTGGTGGCGCAGCACCAGGGCGATGTTGTCGCCCAGCGAGCGCTGGATGCGACTGCGTTCGTCCAGGTCCAGCGCCACGCCTTCGTAGGCGTGGTAGCCCAGGCGCTGGTGGAATTCGGTGCTGATCTGGTTGAGTTGCAGCAGGCCGGCATCCTGCGCGGCAACGGCCATGCCCGCCAGGGTGTGGGTGTGGATCACGCAATGGGCGTCGTCACGGGCCATGTGCACGGCACTGTGAATGGTGAAACCGGCGACGTTGTAGTCGGCGTTGCCCTCGACCACCTTGCCCTGCATGTCCACCACGATCAGGTCGCTGGCGCGGACCTCCTCGAAGAACAGGCC
This sequence comes from Pseudomonas sp. BMW13, assembly GCF_013357275.1. NCBI lineage: Bacteria > Pseudomonadati > Pseudomonadota > Gammaproteobacteria > Pseudomonadales > Pseudomonadaceae > Pseudomonas > Pseudomonas sp. BMW13. The sequence continues at coordinate 150,274 of NZ_SUKD01000015.1, forward strand.
GAAGGGATTGATCAGAAAGCGCGGTTCTCCGCTGCCGGGCAGGCGTACGGAAAAGTGCGTGTAGAGGGTGTCGTCCCAGCCAAACAGGGCAGCCAGGCGATAGGCCGCGGCGAGGTCGCGGCGCAGGGTGGCGATATCGTTCATGCGTTCTCCAGGCCGATGAATCGGCGTACGCGCGGGTGGTCGCCGGTGCGGATGGCAGCGGGCGAGGCGTCGAGCTGAACGTGACCGTCTTCCATGAACAGCACGCGGTCGGAGATGGACAGGGCGAAGTCCATCTCGTGGGTGACGATGAGCATGGTCATGCCTTCGCGGGCCAGGTCGCGGATCACCGCCAGCACGTCACCGACCAGCTCCGGGTCGAGTGCCGAGGTGGGTTCGTCGAAGAGCATCACCTGCGGTTTCATCGCCAGCGCGCGGGCGATGGCCACACGTTGCTGCTGGCCGCCGGACAACTGGTGCGGGTACTTGTCGGCATGGGCCAGCAGGCCGACCTTGTCGAGCAGGGCCAGCGCCTGCCTGCGCAGTTCGACGCGAGTGCCCAGACCGTGATGGAGCGGGGCGAGCATGACGTTGTCGGCGATGGTGCGGTGCGGGAACAGGTTGAAGTTCTGGAACACCATGCCGATGCGTCGCACGCCTGCGCGCTGGCGACGATTGTCCGGGCGGTCGCCGGCCTGGATGAAGCTCTCGCCGAACACCACGATTTCGCCTTCATCGATGCTTTCCAGGCCGTTGATGGTGCGGATCAGCGAGGTCTTGCCGGAGCCGGAGGGGCCGATGATGGAGAGGACCTCGCCAGGCTGGACGCTCAGGTCGATGCCCTTGAGCACATGATGATTGCCGTAGTGCTTGTGGATGTTGCTCAGGTGCAGCGCCGCCGGAGTACCGGGTGTCCGGGCCTGGACCTCGCGGCTGGCGGCCGCCGGCAGGTCGCGACGCAGGCCGGCCAGCTGCTCGTCGCCGAGGGTGCCCGGCTTGCGTCTGGCGAGGTCGAGATGCCGCTCGAGGTACTGCAGGCCCCAGCCGAACAGGCTGACGATCAGCACGTAGTACACGGCTACCGCGCCCAGGGTTTCCAGCACCAGGAAGTTCTGCGCATAGAGGCGCTGGCCGACCAGCAGCAATTCGCTGAGCGAGATCACCGAGACCAGCGAGGTCAGTTTGACGATGGTGACGTACTCGTTGGTCAGGGTCGGCAGGGCGATACGGAACGCCTGCGGCACCACGATCAGACGCTGTGCGCCGAGACGACCGATGCCCAGTGCACGAGCCGCTTCGCGTTGGCCCTTGGCCACCGAGAGCAGGCCGCCCCGGTGGATTTCCGCCATGTAGGCTGCCTCGGTCAGGACCAGGGCGATCAGGCCGGCATAGAAGGGGTTGGACAACAGCTTGCCGCTGGCGGGCACCAGCTGTGGCAGGTTGTAGACGAAGATCAGCAGCACCAGCAGCGGCACGCTGCGAAAGAACCAGACGTAGAGCGATGCCGGTGCGCTGAGCCAGCGGCTGGCAGCCTGTTTGGCACTGGCCAGGGCGAAGCCCAGCAGCAGGCCGATCAGCCAGGCCAGGCTGCTGAGTTTCACCACCGTCCAGCATGCCGCCCAGAAGGCCGGCATGGAAAACAGGGAGAAGAAATAGCTCCATTCGAACGGCATGTGTCATCTCCGGTGCGCCACAGGCGGCTTGCCGCCTGTGGCTGTTTCTCAGGCTTCTTCCAGGTTGTATTTCTTCAGCAGCGCGCTGTACTCGCCACTGGCCTTGAAGTCGTCTAGCGCGGCTTTCAGCGCGTCGAGCAGCTGGGCGTTGCCCTTTTTCACGTAGATGCCCAGCACCTGCGGATAGATCGCACTGCTGGAGCTGATGGCGATGCGGCCCTTGGCGCGCTCGACGATGCGCAAGGAGGCTGCGTCGATCTCCAGGTGCGCCTGGATGTGGCCGGAGAGCAGGGCCTGGGTGGTTTCCGCGGTGGTCGGGTACTGGTTGATGGTGATGGCGGCGGCGCCTTGCGCCTTGCAGTAACCGTCGGAGACCTTCTGCAGTGCCGGAATCCACGAGGTGCCCTGCTGCAGGCCGACGGTCAGGCCGCACAGGTCCTCTGGGGTGGCCGGCTTCTTCTCGGCGTCGCTGCGCACCATGATCGCCGCGCCGGTCTTGGCGTAGGGAATGGCGTCGGCCTTTTCCAGGCGTTCTGGAAGGATGTACATGCCGGAGATGATGGTGTCGAAGCGGCCCGCGTCTAGGCCGAGGATCAGGTTGGGGAAGCTGATGTCACTGAAGCTCGCTTCCAGGCCCAGGTGTCTGGCGAGGGCAGCGGACACTTCCGGGTCGAAGCCCAGTACCTTGTCGCCTTCGTAGTACTCGAACGGTGGGTAGGAAATCTCCATGCCTACCTTCAGTTCGCCACTGGACAGGGTCTTGGGTGCTTCGGCGGCCTGGCTCAGGCCGCTGGCGAGGGTGCACGCGAGGGCCAGGAGGGTGGTGCGCAGCGGGTTGCGGATTGCCATTGTGGTTATCTCCGGATCAGGTGTTGGGTTGGCAGGGGGAAATCACAGCGCGCTCGGCTGGTGCTTCAGATGGCCGAAGCTGGACGGGCGACGGGCGCGTTCGGGCAGTTGCAGCTGGCCGTCCTCGACGCGCTTCTTCAGGTATTGGTAGGTCTGTAGCGCCTGGCTCCACATGTGCTCACCGATGCTGATGGTCTCGTAGGCCTGGCCGGCTGCCTCGAACTGCGGCAACGGGCGAATCTGCGTGTGGTAGTCGCAGGCATAGAAGAAGGGGAAGGAGTAGCGTTCCTGGCTGACCTTGCGCACGCGGTGCGAGGTGGCGACGAAGGTGCCGGCACTCATGACTTCGAGCATGTCGCCGATGTTGACCACGAAGGTGCCCGGCTTCGGCGGGGCGTCGATCCACTGGCCGAGGTCGTTCATCACTTCCAGCCCCGGACGGTCGGCGAGCAGGATGGTGAAGCACTCGTAATCGGTATGCGCACCGATACCGGGAGCGTCCTGCGCTTCGCCATCGTAGGGATAGTGGATCAGGCGCAGCTTCGATGGTGGGAAGCTGGCCATCTCGTCGAAGGTGTTCTCCGGCAGGCCCAGGGCCAGGGCGAAACCGCGGAACAGGGTGCGGCCAAGCTGGAAGATGCGCGCATAGTAGGCCTGCACGGCCTGCCTGAAACCGGGCAGGGCGGGCCAGTGGTTCGGCCCCAGCAGCGGCGTGCCGGCCAGTACCAGCGGGTTGTCGGCCGGGACTTCGAAGCCGATGTCGAAGGCTTCCTTGTGGTCGGGCTTGCCGACGCTGTAGCGCTCCTCGCCCTCGGGCACGAAGCCCTTGTGACTGTCCGAGGCGCCGATGTAATGGCGCATCTTGTCGTCCAGGCTCTGCGCGAAGTAGGCCTCGGCCGCCTGGTGCAGGCCATCGATGAGCGACTGCTCGATGCCGTGCCCGCTGATGTAGAGGAAGCCCACCTGGCGTGCCGCACGGCCCAGTTCTGCGGCCACGGCGTTGCGCTCGGCAGGGTCGCCGCTGAACAGGCCGGCGATGTCGACCACGGGAATTTCGGTGAAGTGCTTGCTGGTCATGGTGAGCCCTCAGCGGCTGGTGAAACGGTGGAAGTGCTGGCGCTCGCAGCGCGCCATCCACTGGTTGAGCTGCCACAGGTCGGCCACCGGCACGTCGGTGAACGGCAGGTGGTGCAGGTAGCCGTCGGGGCCGAATTCGGGGGTCAGCGTGGTGACCTGGCGGCCGCGCTGCTCCTGGCTGCGCCAGATGCGCTCCCAGTGGCGCTGATGGAAGGCGAGGTGCTCGGCGTATTCCGGTGCGCCCGGATGCGGCACCTGCGGCCCCTGGTCGTAGCCGACGCGGGCCTGGATATGGTCGACCCGCTCGACGAAGGCCGAGAGGTCATCGGCGGGGTCGTCGAGCAGACGCTCGCAGGTCACCAGCCAGTGGCTGATGTCGCTGGTGAAGCGCAGTTCGGGGACCTGGCGAATCACTTCGAGGGTGACCCAGGGGCTGTACAGCGAGCGCCCCCGGTGAATCTCGAAGCAGACATGCAGGTCGCTGGCGTCTGCCAGTTCGACGGCGCGGGCGAAGAAGTCGACCTGTTCGCCGAGTGCCCAGCGGTCGTTGCCGGGCAGCACGTTGACCAGGCGCGGGCCGAGTTCGGCGGCCCAGTCGAGCTTCATGCGCAGGTCTTCCAGGTGCACCTGCGGGCTGTCGCTCTGCCGCGGCAGTACGGGCGTGGAGGTGAACAGGGTGGCGATGTAGGGGGCGTCGTTGTCCCGCAGGATGCGGGCATTGGCGCTGCGCTGCGCGGCGGTTTCGGGAATTCGCGCCTCGAGGCCGTCGAAGCCGGCGCTGAACGCTTCGTCGAGCGCTTGTTGCCAACTGCCGCGATAGCCCCAGAGGGAGCGGAAGATATCCAGTCGCATGGCCGTCTCCTGGAGAGGGCGAGGGTCTGCGGCAGATTGGCAAGGGGCGTGAGTCGTGCCCGGTGGCGTCCGATTCGAGCCGGCGCCTGGTTATGGGCCGCATTGTTTGCCCAGGGTTCGGCTCGGTTAAATCGTTGCGAGCAAAAAATCAGTTCAGCAATCGCTGAACTAATGGGCTGTCATCGCGGATGTGTCTGGACGGCGCAGGACGCTACACTGTCCGCCCACCGACTGCCGTAGCCGCCCATGTCCTTCGCCTTGCCCGACCTGAAACTGCTGAAGATCTTCGTCGCCGTGGTCCGTCACCAGGGCTTCGCTGCCGCGCAGCAGGAGCTGAATCTGTCCACGTCGGCCATCAGCACTTACATGAGTCAGCTGGAAAGTCAGCTGGGCATCGTGCTCTGTCATCGTGGGCGTGGTGGTTTCAGCCTGACCAGCAAGGGCGAGCTGTTCCATCAGGAGACCTTGCGCCTGCTCGGGGAACTGGAAGGGTTCGAGCGCTACTCGGCGGCGCTCAAGGGCGAGCTGCGCGGCACCCTCAATCTCGGCGTGCTGGACTCCACCGTCAGCGATCCGGCACTGCCGCTGGCCGAGGTGATCGGGGCCTACAGCCAGGAGCACCCCGCCGTGCACCTGCACCTGTCGGTGATGAGTCCGTACGAGCTGCAGCTGGCGGTGCTGGACAACCGCCTCGACCTGGCCATCGGTGCCTTCTCCACACGCATGAACGGGCTGGTCTACCAGCCGCTGTACCGCGAGCAGCACTGGCTGTATTGCAGCGAGCGGCATGCGCTGTTCGGCCAGCGGCGCATTCCGGTGGAGCTGATCACCCAGCAGCGCATGGTGGGCCGTGGCTACTGGAGCCAGGCCGAGCTGGCGCGGCATGGCTTCAAGCACAGTGCCGCGACGGTGGAGTCGATGGAGGCGCAGCTGATCCTGGTGTTGTCCGGGGCCTATATCGGCTACCTGCCGGAGCACTATGCCCAGCACTGGGTCGAGCAGAACCAGCTGCGGGTTCTGTCACCGGCGACCTTCGGCTATCAGGCACCTTTCTCGCTGATCCTGCGCCGGGGTCGTACGCGCGAGCCGCTGATCCAGACGTTTCGTGATCTGTTGAAGACGCAACTGAATCAGATCTGAAACAGGGTCGCCTCTATTCTCCGAAAGACGTAGAAACCATACCTGGCGCAGGGATTTCGCTGTGCTAGTACTTATTCATACGTCTGTACCAACTTCCAACTCGAACAGGGATGCCTCGATGCGCCAGAACCTACCCGTGACCCAGCGGGAAAGAACTTTCCCTGCTGAAGAACGCCTGATTTCCACGACCGATCTCAGCAGCAAGATCACCTATTGCAACGATGCCTTCGTCGAGATCAGCGGTTTCACCCGGGAGGAGCTGATCGGTCAGCCGCACAACCTGGTGCGCCATCCGGACATGCCGCCAGGCGTCTTCGGGCACATGTGGGACACCATCAAGCAGGGCAAGCCGTGGATGGGCATCGTCAAGAATCGGGCGAAGAACGGCGATTACTACTGGGTCAGTGCCTATGTCACGCCGATCTACGAGAACGGTCGGGTGTCCGGTTACGAGTCGGTGCGTTCGGTGCCGAGCGAGATGCAGAAGCGCCGGGCGGAGAAGCTCTATGCCCGTCTGCGCTCGGGCAAGCCGCCGGTTTCCGCGCTCGAGTACTGGACCTACGACCTGGTGCGTTCCTGGCCGCTGATCCTGGCTGCGGCCCTGATGCTGGCGGCTCACTGGGTGCTGTCGGGTTTCTGGCTGATGGGCTTCGTCATCGTCACCCTGTTCGCCCTCGGCGCCTATCAGCTGTACAGCAAGCGGCAGTTGATCCGGCGCACGCTGGCCGAGCATCCCAAGGCCTTCACCAGTGCCCTGGTGGCGCTGACCTACAGCGACAACCGCGGTGCCCAGGCGTTGCTGGACATGGCGATGATCAGCGAGGAAGCGCGCCTGCAGACGGCGCTCACGCGGCTGGAAGACGCCGGGGTGAACGTCAAGAAGCGGGCGTCGCAGTCGGCCGAACTGTCGCGCTCCAGCTCGCAGCTGCTCGACCAGCAGCGGGCCGAGACGGATCAGTCGGCGACCGCCATCAACCAGATGGCCGCGACCATCCAGGAGGTCGCGCACAACGTGCAGAGCACCTCGCATGCCGCCGAGGAGGCCGATCGCCTGGCGCGCGAGGGGCGTGATCTGGCGGTGGGGAGCCTGGAGTCCATGCGCCAGATGGCCAAGGCGGTGAGCGATATCGGCCAGGCGGTCAACGAACTGGCCAACTCCACTCAGTCCATTGGCAGCGTGGCCGATGTGATCACGTCGATCGCCGAACAGACCAACCTGCTGGCGCTCAACGCGGCCATCGAGGCGGCCCGGGCCGGGGAGCAGGGGCGCGGGTTCGCCGTGGTGGCCGATGAGGTGCGTTCGCTGGCCTCGCGCACGCGGCAGTCCACCGAGCAGATCCACCAGATCATTTCCGACTTGCGTGCGGGGGCCGAGCGCGCGGTGGTGACGGCGGGCAAGGGCGAAGACATTTCCCGTGGCAGCGTGCAGAGCGTGGAGTCGGTGCGCGATGCGCTGGAGGGCATCAGCTCCGCCGTCACGCGCATCACCGGGATGAGCCAACAGATGGCCGCCGCGTCCGAGCAACAGAGCCACGTCGCCGACGATATCAGCCGACAGATCACGCGGATCGCGCAGCTGTCGGATCACAGTGCCGGCCAGGCCCACCAGGGCGCGTCCATCAGCCTCGAGCTGGAGCAGATGGCCGACTACCTGCACAGCCTGGCGGAGCGCTTCAACCGCTGAGCGAGAGGCCGCGCGCAGCCCGGTGTGCATCCGGGCTGCGCGGCGCGTGGCGTTCATGGCACACTGCGCGGCATGCCCCGTCCAACCTGCTCCCGCTGCCAGCGCCCGCTCGGCCATTGCCTGTGCGCGCTGATTCCTGATCTCGACAGCCGTACGCGCGTGCTCATCCTGCAGCACCCGAGCGAGGCTGGCCACGCCCTCAACACTGCACGCCTGGCGGCACTCGGCCTGGCCAATGCCGAACTGCGCGTGGGCGAGGTCTTCGACGATCTGCCGCAGTGGCTGGCACAGCCCGGTTACCGGACCTGCCTGCTGTTTCCCGGCGACGATGCCGTGGCGCTGACCGCCTATGCACCCGCTGAGCAGCCGCTGCTGCTGGTGGTGCCCGACGGCACCTGGCGCAAGGCGCGCAAGCTGCTGCACCTCAATCCGCTGCTGGCCGGCTTGCCACGGGTGAGCCTGGGCAGCGTCGCGCCGTCACGCTATCGCCTGCGCAAGGCTCCGGGAGAGGGGGCGTTGTCGACCGTGGAGGCGATCGTCGCGGCGCTGGACGCATTGGAGGCACCGCAGCGTTTCGAGGCGCTGCTGAAGCCCTTCGATGCGCTGATCGACGGGCAGATCGCCGCGATGGGCGACGAGGTCTTTACCCGCAACCATCTGCGTTAGGCCTGAGCGGTTAGCCTCTGCCCGGATGCTGTCGGGGGACGTTGCCGCTCGGCCCCGGATTGCATCCGGGCTACGTGAATGTGGGGCTCAGCGCTCGCGCATGGCTTCGGAGCGGGCCTTCAGCACCGGTTTGAGCAGGTAGGCCAGCACGCTTTTCTCGCCGGTGATGATGTCCACGCTGGCAACCATGCCAGGGATGATCAGCAGCGGGTTCTCGTCGCTGCCCAGGTGGCTCTTCTCGGTACGTACCTGGATCAGGTAGAAGCTGTTGCCTTCCTCGTCGGTGATGGTGTCGGCGCTGATCAGCTCCAGGTTGGCCTTGAGCCCGCCGTAGATGGTGTAGTCGTAGGCCGTGAACTTGACCATGGCCTTCTGCCCCGGGTGGAGGAAGGCGACATCCTGCGGCCGTACCTTGGCCTCGATCAGCAGGCTGTCGTCCAGCGGCACGATCTCCAGCATGTCGCTGCCGGGCTGCACCACGCCGCCGATGGTGTTGACCTTGAGCTGCTTGATCACCCCGCGCACCGGTGAGGTCACCGTGGTGCGGGTGACCTTGTCCTGGATCGCGACGCTGGTGGCATTGATCTTCTGCAGCTCGGTGCGCACCTCGTTGAGCTCCTTGAACGCCTCGGAGCGAAAGGCCAGCTGCGACTCCTGCATCTTGCTCTTGATCTCCGCCATGGCCGCTTCGGCGCGTGGAATGGCCAGGTTGGTCGCTTCCAGGGCGCCACGTTGCTCCACCAGGCTGCGGCGCAGGCGCAGCAGCTCCACCTGCGAGATGGCGCCCGAGGCCACCAGTGGCTGCGACATGTTCAGTTCCTGTTGCAGCAGGCCCAGGCTGGAGCGGTACTGCTGGGCCTTGGAGCGGAACTCGGCAAGCTCCTGCTCCTTCTGCCGATACTGCTCGCCGAGCGTGCGCTGCTCGCTCTCCAGGCGCTGCTGGCGCGAGCGGTACAGCGCCAGTTCGTCCTCGGCGAGCTGCGGAGCGTCGCGGCTGACCTCTTCCGGCAGTGCCGGGGCGCGGCCCTCGGCTTCGGCGGTGAGGCGTTCGATGCGTGCGATCAGGGCCAGGCGGTCGGCTTCGGTCTCGCCCTGGTTGGAGAGAAACCGGGTGTCATCGAGGCGCAGCAGCGTGTCGCCCTTGTTCACCACCTGGCCTTCGCGGACGAATATCTCGCTGACGATGCCGCCTTCCAGGTTCTGGATCACCTGCACCTTGCTCGACGGGATGGCCTTGCCCTGACCGGTGGTGACTTCCTCCAGCACGGCGAAGTGTGCCCAGACCAGTGCCGCCAGCACGCAGGCGCAGACCGACCACACGGTGAGCCGCGTCAGCCAGGGCGAGTCCTCGAGAATGGCGCCTTCCACTTCCGGCATGAACTCGGTGTCCTGGCGCTTTTCGCGCAGGCTGCCGAGATAGTTGCCGAGATTCTGTGTCGCTTGCATCGCGGGTCGCTCCTACAGGCTGGCCGGGCCGACGCGGCCCTTGCGCAGGGCTTCGATCACCGACTCCTTCGGTCCATCCGCCACGACCCGGCCGTTGTCCAGGACCGCGAGGCGTTCGACCAGGCTGAGCATGGAGGCACGGTGGGTGATGATGATCAGCGTCTTGCCCTGCACATAGGGCTGCAGACGCTGGCGCAGCAGGTCTTCGCTGGTGTTGTCCATGGCGCTGGTGGGCTCGTCCAGTACCAGGATCGGCGGATCGAGGAGCAGGGCGCGAGCCAGCAGCACCGCCTGGCGCTGGCCGCCGGAGAGCAGTTGCCCGCGCTCGCCGACGGGGCGGTCGAAGCCCTGGGGATGCTGGCGGGCGAGTTCGACCACGCCGGTCAGCTCCGCCACTTCGAGCATGCGCGAATCGTCGACGTAGCGCGCGCCCAGGGTCAGGTTGTCACGCAGGCTGCCAGCCAGCAGCGGCAGGTCATGGGACACGTAGCCGATCTGGTGGCGCAGGTCGGCGACATCGAGCTGGCGCAGGTCGAGGTTGTCCAGGAGGATCTGCCCCTCGTCCGCGCTGTAGAAGGCCATCAGCAGACGGGCGAGGGTGCTCTTGCCCGAACCGCTGCGGCCGATGATGCCGAGGCGCTCGCCGGCGCCGAGGCGCAGGCTGACGTTGTTCAGGGCCGGCGCACTCTGCCCCGGGTAGGTGAAGCTGATCTGGCGCAGCTCCAGTGCCCCCTTGAGCTGGGTGCGGTCCAGCGGGCGCTGCTTCTCCTGGCGTTCCTGCGGCAGGGCCATCAGCGCGTCGGTGCTGGTCATGGTCAGGCGCGCCTGCTGGTAGCGGGTGATCAGCCCGGCGATCTGCCCCAGCGGCGAGAGAATGCGACTGCCGAGCATGTAGCAGGCCACCAGCGCACCGACGCTGAGGTTGCCGGCGATGATCAGGTACACCCCGCCAACTATGGTGGCCATGCCGGCGAACTGTTGCAGGAACAGCGTACCGTTGGTGGCCAGCGCGGCGAGGAACTTGGCGTGAGCGTCCAGACGGGTGAGGGCGCCGTGGGTCTGCTCCCACTGATGCTGGCGTTCGCTCTCGGCGCTGCAGGCCTTGAGCATCTCCAGGCCGCCCAGGGTCTCGATCAGCAGCGCCTGGCGCTGCGAGCCGAGTTGCAGGCTCTTCTGCACCGTGTCGCGCAGGCGTGCCTGGATGATGAAGGCGAACAGCGCGGTCAGCGGGAACGCCAGCATCGGGATGAATACCAGGGGGCCGCCGATCAGACCGATCACCAGCAGCATCAGCAGGGAGAAGGGCAGGTCGATCAGGCTGGTCAGCGTCACGGCGGTGAGGAAGTCGCGCAGCCCCTGGAAGTCGTGGATGCTCTGGGCGAAGCCGCCGACGGTGGCCGGCCTGGCTTTCATCGACATGCCGGTGATGCGCTCGAACAGGGTAGCCGAGAGCACCACGTCGGTCTTCTTGCCCGCGGTGTCCAGCAGGTGGGCGCGCAACACCTTGAGCAACAGCTCGAAGCCGGTGCCGATCAACAGGCCGATGGCCAGGACCCAGAGCGTCGCGGTGGCCTGGTTGGGCACCACGCGATCGTAGGTCTGCATGACGAACAGCGGCACCATCAGGCCCAGCAGGTTGATCAGCAGACTGGCCAGCACGGCGTCCGTATAGAGCCAGCGTGACAGTTTCAGGGTGTCGCGGAACCAGGCCTCGATGCGCGGCACCAGCGGGGTGCGGGCTTCTTCCAGCTCATGCCGCGGGCGGGCGAAGAACGCCTGGCCGCTGTACTCGGCGGCCAGTTGTTCGCGGCTGACCCACTGTTCGCCGCCATCCGTCTCGCAGGGCAGGATCTGCGCCTGCTGCTTCGGCCCCCACTGGCGCAGCACGGCGCTGCGGCCGTCCTTGAGCAACAGCAGCACCGGCAGGCTGAGCGGCGAGATGCTGGCCAGCTTGCGCTGCAGCAGGCGCCCCTGCAGGCCGGCCCGCGCCGCAGCGCGCGGCAGCAGGTCGGCACTCAGGCGCTGTTCCGGCAGGGGCAAGCCTGCACTCAGCGTGCCGCGGCTGACGGAGCAGCCATGCAGCCTGCAGAGAATCAGCAGGCCATCGAGCAGGGGATCATCGTGGCTGAGCCGCGGATCGCTGGCCGGTCCTGGCCGTTCCATGGTGGTCATCTACTACTCCTGCCGGTACGGCTTACTTCATTTCTGGCAGGCGCGCCTCGCTCTTCACCTCGGTGAGGGCTACCGCTTCCGCCGGGACCACGACCTGCTGCTGACGCAGCAGATCACCCATCGCTGCAACGACGCGATACATCGAGAACTCTTCGCCATAGCGCACTTCCGTGTAGCGGCGGTTGGCCGTGAACAGTTCGTTCTCGCTGTCGAGCAGGTCGAGCAAGGTGCGCTGTCCCAGGCTGAACTGTTGTTGATAGGCCTCGCGCACACGTGCAGTGTAATCGGCGTAGTCACGTGCCTTGGGGGTTTGCAGGCGCGCGTTTTCCATGGCGTTCCAGGCCAGCGAGAGGTTCTCGTTGAGCACCCGCAGCGCGTTGTTGCGAATGTCCATCGACTCGTTGATCTGGTGCGCGGCGGATTGCAGGCGGGCCTTGTCGCGCATGCCGTTGAACAGGTTGTAATTCATCACCACGGCGGCCCGCCAGGTGCTGTAGTGGCCTTCGTCACCCTGCACGTTGTCGTCGGCCGAGGTGGCCAGCTCCACGTCGAAGCGCGGGTAGAACGGCGACTTGGCGACTTCGTACTGCTTCTCGGCGGCCTGGACGTCGGCTTGTGCCGATTTCAGGAAGGGGTTGTTGTCCATCACCGTCTGCCGGGCTGCGAGCAGGTCTTCCGGCATGTTGCCCTTGATCGTGGCGGGCGACTCTAGCTGATCCGGCAGACGACCGACCGCGCTGAAGAAGTTGGCTTCGGCGTCGGCCAGGTTGACCTCCTCGGTATAGAGGTTGTTCTGCGCCAGAGCCAGACGGGCTTCGGACTGGTCGAGGTCGGCGGTGCTGCCGACACCCTGACGGCTGCGCAGCCCGATCTGGTCGTTGATGCGCTGGTGCGCCTGCAGGTTGTTGCGCGCCAGGGAGACCATCTCGCGGCGCATCAGCACATCCAGGTAGACCTCGACGGTACGCAGGGCGAGGCTTTCGGAGGTGCCCAGCAAGCGATAGGCGCGGGAGTTGACCACGGCCTCGGTACGGGCGACTTCATTGGGCGTGTTGAAACCGTCGAACAGCATCTGCCGCAGGCGCAGCTCCGCGTTGCGGTAGTTGAGGGTTTCCGTGTTGTGGTCGCCCAGGTCACGGGTGCTGGGACTGTCGGTGTTCTGCCGGCCGTAGCCGACCAGCAGATCGACGGTCGGCAGGTAGCCACCCTTGGCGAATTTCACATCCTCATCCGATGCCAGGCGGCTGTTGGTCGCGGCGTGAATCTCCGGATGGTTGTCTAGCGTGCTCTGGATCGCTTCCGTGAGGTTCATGGCGTATGCCTGACTGCAGACCGTCGCCAAAAGCATGGCGCTCCATAGAGGGGATAGGGTGCGCATTGGCGTTTCTCCTTACTGAAGTTCTTATCCTGTCGCCATAAAAATGGCGTTTTGTCCTGTCAAACCGTTTCAGGCTTGTAACATCAGAGCTAAGAACAACTTTCGGAGGACCTAAGATGAATTTTTCACAACCCCTATTCGGAAAAAGTCTTATGAAGTCTGCGAAAAGCAGCACATTGTTTGAAGGTGCTAGCTGCGCAAGTGCTCATTTTTCGTGGGTTGCGCAGCTGCAGTGAGCAGTCAGGCATCAAAAATCGGGGATTCATCTGATGGAGTAGTTCGACGCATGCTGTGGTGACATTTTATTGTCAGTCGCGTTTTTCTGGATTTTGCGCCGTTCCATTTCAATCAGCTGTCAGGGCTTGTCCCCCGACTTCGAAAAGGTGTTCTGACCCTTTCGGTAGGTACGTGTCGGCGGTGGTCGGCAGCTGTAGTGAGGATGGAATCATGGCTACTCTCATCGGTATCGTCAGTCAGGTTGTCGGCGAGGTTTTCGCGGTAGCGAGCGACGGATCGCGCCGGCCTGTCAGCGAGGGCGATCGCGTCTACGCAGGAGAGCAACTGGTGACCGGAGCAACCGGCGCCGTGGCAGTCTCCATGACCAACGGTCAGCAACTGACCCTTGGCCGCGATAGCAGCATCACGCTCGACGCACAGATGCTCGCGTACCGGGGTGAAACCCAGGCACCGGTGGTCGAGGCGCCACAGCCTCCCACCGACGATGACCTGACCGACGTCGAGCGCTTGCAGGCCGCGATCGAGGCTGGCGATGACCCGACCCTGCAGGGCGAGGCGACTGCCGCCGGTCCGGGTGCCGGTGCAGGTGGCGCGGGTGGTGCCGGCGGTGGCAACTCCTTCGTGCTGCTGACCGAAGTGGGCGGCGCACTCGATCCGGTCATCGGTTATCCAACCGAGGGGCTCAACAGCGGCCCTGAATTCCCCGAAGCCGAACCCATTGCGCTGGCCGACCCGGCAGTCGATGGCATTCCCACTGGCGGCACCGCCTCCAACCAGGTGGATGAAGAAGGCCTGCCCGACGGCATCGTCGGCGGCGTGAACGACCTGGATGGCGAGGCCACCCAGGTCACAGGTGTGCTGGGTTACAGCTTCGGCCCCGACGGCCCTGGCGCGTTCGTCTGGTCCACTGCCGGTCTGGCTGCGATGGGCATCAGCTCGGGCGGGGTTCCGCTCACCTATGAAGTGAGTGCTGACGGCCTGACGCTCACGGCGTACGCCGGGGCTACCGTGGTATTCGTCGCTCAGGTCACCGACCTGGCGACCGGCTCTTACCAGTTCGACCTGCTGGCCGCACTGGACCATGCGGCCCCGGAGGAAGGGGGGAGCGACGAGAACGACATCGTCTACCTGTTCAACTACACCATCACCGACGGCAACGGCACCCCGGCGACGGGCAGCCTGAGCATTCTGGTGGACGATGACAGCCCGACGCTGACCGTCGGGCTCAACGAAGAGATAGAGGGCCGCGGCCTTAACCTGCAGCTGGATGAGACCGTGGGCGTCGACCGCGAAGCCCCGGGTGAAACGGCCGATGGCAACGACGATGATGGCGCCGGCTACCTGGGCCGTGCGACCACCGAGCTGGGTGGTGGCGGCCTGGTCAGTCTGTTCACCGTTGGTGGTGGCTACGGCCAGGATGGTCCTGGCAGCCTGACCGGGAACTTCTACTTCACCGGCATCCCGGCGGGTGGCGAGCTGAGCACCAACCTGGAAGCCACCGATGGCGGCGCCATCGTGCTGCAGATGGATGGTGACGATGTGGTGGGTGTGGACGGCGATGGCCACGTGGTCTTCCGCCTGGAAATCATCGACACGCTCGACGGTCCG
>NZ_SUKD01000105.1:0-1499 GCF_013357275.1 Pseudomonas sp. BMW13
ACACCCTGTTCAGCGCCGGCATCGGTGCCGAAGACCTCGGCCACTACGGCATCCAGCAATGGCACATCGGCATGATCGTGCCGTTCGGCTACGCCATGGTGTTCATCCGCTTCCTGGAAATTCTCGTGCGCATCCTGCGCAACCAGCAGACCGGCCTCGGCCTGGCTGACGAAGCCGCCGACGCCCTGAAGGTCAATGAGCACGAGGAGAGCAAATAATGACCGTCCTGTTCCTCTTCCTGCTGCTGTTCCTGCTGATGTTCATCGGCGTGCCGATCGCCGCCTCGCTCGGCCTGGCCGGCTCGATCACCATCATGCTGTTCAGCCCCGACTCGGTGCGCTCGCTGGCGATCAAGCTGTTCGAGACCTCCGAGCACTACACCCTGCTGGCGATTCCGTTCTTCCTGCTCTCCGGTGCCTTCATGACCACCGGTGGCGTGGCGCGGCGCCTGATCGACTTCGCCAACGCCTGCGTCGGCCACATCCGGGGCGGCCTGGCCATCGGCGCGGTGCTGGCGTGCATGCTGTTCGCCGCGCTGTCCGGTTCGTCGCCGGCCACCGTGGCGGCAGTGGGTTCCATCGCCATCGCCGGCATGGTCCGCTCCGGCTACCCGCAGGCCTTCGGCGCCGGCATCGTGTGCAACGCCGGGACCCTGGGCATCCTGATTCCGCCGTCGATCGTCATGGTGGTGTACGCCGCCGCCACCGAGCAGTCGGTGGGCAAGCTGTTCATGGCCGGGGTGATCCCGGGCGTGCTGCTCGGCCTGGTGCTGATGGTCGCGATCTACGTGGTGGCGCGGATCAAGAAGCTGCCGGCCCTGCCGCGTGCCAGCCTGCGCGAATGGCTGCGCTCGGCGCGCGAGGCGTTCTGGGGCCTGCTGCTGATGGTGATCATCCTCGGCGGCATCTACACCGGCATGTTCACCCCGACCGAGGCCGCTGCCGTGGCCGCCGTGTACGCCGGCTTCGTGGCCCTGTTCGTGTACAAGGACCTGACCCTGCGCGAGTGCCCGAAGGTGCTGCTGGAGTCCGGCAAGCTGACCATCATGCTGATGTTCATCATCGCCAACGCCATGCTCTTCGCCCACGTGCTGACCACCGAGCAGATCCCGCAGCAGATCACCGCCTGGGTGGTGGAGCTGGGCCTGCAGCCGTGGCAGTTCCTGCTGGTGGTGAACATCGTGCTGCTGATCGCCGGTGCCTTCATGGAGCCGTCGGCGATCATCCTGATCCTCGCGCCGATCCTGTTCCCGATCGCCGTGCAGCTGGGCATCGACCCGATCCACCTGGGCATCATCATGGTGGTGAACATGGAGATCGGCCTGATCACCCCGCCGGTGGGGCTGAACCTGTTCGTCACCTCGGCGGTGACCGGCATGCCGCTGACCGCGGTGATCCGCGCCGCACTGCCGTGGCTGATGATGCTGATCAGCTTCCTGCTGGTGATCACCTACATCCCGGCCGTGTCCATGGCCCTGCCGAACTGGCTGGGCATGAGCT
>NZ_SUKD01000106.1:0-401 GCF_013357275.1 Pseudomonas sp. BMW13
TTGTTCGGCTGGCCCTTGCACGCCCAGTAGTGGCGCACCAGGCGCAGCATGGTGTCGTTGCCCTCGGAGCCGGAACCGGTGAAGAACACGTGGTTCATGCCGGCCGGTGCCAGCTGGGCGATCGCCTGGGCCAGCTCCAGCACCGGCGGGTGGGCGGTCTGGAAGAAGGTGTTGTAGAACGGCAGCTGACGCATCTGTCGGGCAGCAGCCTCGACCAGCTCCTCGCGGCCATAGCCGACGGCCACGCACCACAGGCCGGCCATGCCATCGAGGATCTTGTGCCCCTCGCTGTCCCACAGGTGCACGCCACGGGCCTCGGTGATGATGCGCGGGCCGTTCTCGGCCAGCTGCTTGTAGTCACTGAACGGCGCCAGATGGTGGGCCTGGCTCAGGGCCTGCCA
>NZ_SUKD01000016.1:0-92566 GCF_013357275.1 Pseudomonas sp. BMW13
GATGCGCGGGCCGTTCTCGGCCAGCTGCTTGTAGTCACTGAACGGCGCCAGATGGTGGGCCTGGCTCAGGGCCTGCCAGTGTGCGGTTTTCGAGTTGTTCATGTCGCCTCCTTCGATCCGGGACATCACAGGTACCAGCGGTATTCACGCGGGCTGATGTCGTGCATGAAGGCCAGGTGATCCTGGCGTTTGTTCTCGCAATAGACCATGACGAACTCGCTGCCGAGGCCAGCCGCGACACGCTCGCTGGCTTGCATGCGGCGCACGGCGTCGAGCATGTCCTTGGGGAAATCGACGCCGCTGCTGCGGTCATCGTTGAGCGGTGCGATGGGCTCGACCCTGGTGTCGAGCCCTTGCTCGATACTGGTCAGCAACGCCGCCAGGACCAGGTAGGGGTTGGCGTCGGCACCGGGCAGACGGAATTCCAGGCGCAGGTTGCGGGTGTCCGATTCGGGGATGCGCACGCAGGCGTCGCGGTCCTCGAAACCCCAGCTCGCCTGGCTCGCCGAGTTCACCTGGGCGCCGAAACGGCGGTAGCTGTTGTGGTTCGGCGCGTAGATCGGCATCAGCTCCGGCAGCAGGCTCAGGCAGCCGGCCACGGCATGGCGCAGCGGACGCTGGTCGTCACGCGCCAGCAGGTTGTCACCCGCTTCGTCATACAGGCTGACATGCACATGCATGCCGCTGCCGGGGTACTGCAGGTAGGGTTTGGCCATGAAGCTGGCGCGGTGGCCGTGCTGCAGGGCCACGCCCCGCGTGACCCGGCAGAACAGCGCGGACCAGTCGGCGGCCTGCATCGGGTCGGCGTTGTGGCTGAAGTTGATCTCGAACTGCCCCGGACCGATCTCGGCGGTGATCACCGTGGTGTCGATGCCCTGCAGGCGCGCGGTCTCGCTGATGTCGTCGAGCACCTCGGCGAAGCGCGACAGGCGCTCGATGTGCATGTTCGGCTGGTCGTCGGCGTCGCCACTGAGGTCATCACGCGGGTATTGCGGCAGGCCTTCCTTGAGCGCCTTGTCGAACAGGTAGAACTCCAGTTCGAACGCCACCACCGGACGGATGCCACGCGCCGCCAGGCGCTGCACCACCCGCGCCAGCACCTCGCGCGGCTCGAACTCGATGGGAGCGTCGGTGCCGTCGGAGCTGATCAGCATCTGCCCCAGCGGCTGGCGCTCCCAGGTCACCGGCTTGAGCGTGCCGGGAATCAGGCGGCGCGGCGCATCCGGGTCACCATCATGGAAGCAGTAGTCGCCGATCTCGTGGAGCCCGCCCTGGGCGCCGAGCAGCACGCAGTTCTGCGGCAGTTTCAGGGCACTGCCGGCTGCGACCTTCTCCAGCATCTCGATGGGATAGCGCTTGCCGTAGAAGTGCCCGGGAATATCCAGGCAGATCAGGTCGACGAAGCGCACCTCGGGGTGGGCTTGGCGAAATTGGCGGACTTCGTCGAGCAGCTCGACTCGGGTGGCGTTCATGATGGTCATTTCCGGTCAACGGGAAGGTTTCAGGTGTAGATCCACAGCACGCGCGCAGGCGCATCGCCCTGGTTGGCGTAGCGTAAACGCGCGTAGCTCGGGACCTGGAAGGCATCGCCCGGGTACAGGGTGGCGCTCTCTTCGTCCTCGCCCAGCCACAGCGTCAGCTGGCCCTCGAGCACGTAGCCGGCCTGCTCCGAGCGGTCGCTCATCTGCCGCTCGCCACTGCTGGCACCGGGCTCGAGCAGGCTGTCGACGACCATGAAGGCGCCCTGCAGGGTCGGTGATGCCATGATGTCGGTGATGCCACCGGCCAGGTACAGGGTGCGACGCTCGTCCGGCCGGGTGACCCAGTCCAGCGCCTTGGGTTTGGGCAGGCTGTAGAAGTAGGTCGTCGGCACATCGAGGGCTTCGCTGATCGCGGTCAGGTCCGCGACCGTCGGGCGCGACAGGCCGCGCTCGACCTGGGAAAGAAAGCCCACGGAACGCCCGATACGCTCGGCCAGTTCATTGAGGGTGACCTTCTTGTGCTTGCGCAGGTCGTGGATGAGAACCGCCAGCGCGGCCATCTCCAGGTTCTTGTCCATGTCAGGGCTGTCCATTTCAGAAGCTGTCTCTCAGTCGATACCAGGCCTTGCCGATGGCCTCGAGCGGCGCAGCCAGGCGTTCGCCAAAGGGAAAGTCGGGATTGCGCAGTTGCCGGTACAGTGCCAGCTCATCCTCGTTGCCGAGGATGGCGTCGCTCACCGCACGTGCCGCTGCCAGGGTCGGCAGCACGCCATGCCCGGAGAAGCCCTGCAGCCAGTAACGCCCGTTCTCCCCGCCGATATCCGGCGTGCGCGCGCGGGTCACGTCGATATGGCCGCCCCAGGCGAAGTCGATGGCCACGCCTGACAGCTGCGGGAAGACACGCTCGAGAATGGGCCGGGTCGCCGCCGCCATGTCCTGCGGCAAGCCGCCCAGGTAGGTGCAGCCGCCGCCGAACAGCAGCCGGTGATCCGGCGTGCGGCGGAAGTAATCGAGGACGAACTGATTGTCGGTGACGCAGGCATTGCGCGGCAGCAGCGCTTCGGCACGCGCCGCCCCCAGCGGCTCGGTAGCGATCTGGTAGGTGCCCACGGGCAGTATGCGTCGCGCCAGGCGCGGCTCCAGATGGTCGATGTAGGTGTTGCACGCCAGCACCAGGTTGCTGGCCTGCACGCTGCCTTGCTCAGTACGCACGCGGTAGCCTGCAGCACGCGCTTCCTGGCTCAGCGCACGGCTCTGCTCGAAGATGCGACCGCCGGCCGCGACGAATGCCTCGGCCAGGCCAAGCGCCAGCTTGAGCGGATTGACGTGCCCGGCCTGCGGGTCGTAGAGCCCGGCCCGGTAACGCTCGCTGGCCACCCACTCCGGCATCTGCTCGCGCGAGACGAATTGCAGGGTGCGGTGCCCCCACTTGCTCGCGGCCTCTTCCTGCCATTCGTGCAGCTGCGCCACGCGCCGGGGCAGCACGGCCGTCCACAGATGGCCACGGCGGTAGTCGCAGTCGAACGCATGGCGCTGCGGCAGCTCGCGCAGCTCGTTCGCCGCCCAGGCCATGCCGTCCCACAGACGCCGGGCACCCTCGATGCCAAGGGCCTTTTCCAGTGGCGGCATGTCGCACGACCAGCCCAGGATCGCCTGGCCACCATTGCGCCCCGAGGCCGCCCAGGCCACGCGACTGGCTTCCAGCACGATGACCTGCAGGCCCGCCTCGGCCAGGCGCAGCGCGGTGTGCAGGCCGCTGAAGCCCGCACCGACCACCAGCACATCGCACTGCACCTCACCCTGCAGGCGCGGATGATGGCTCAGCCGGTCCTTGCAGCTATGGGCGTAGTAACTGTCGACGTGCTCATGGGCGTGGCGAAACATAGACGACTCATGAAATTTAAAATAATTAATTTCATGAAAATCTATAGAGATAAATTCACAAAGGCAAGTCAGGCGACTTGTTGCTGCAGCTCCATCGCGCATTCGAGATGGGTGAAAAGCCCCTCCTCTATGGCCTGCGCCAGTACCCGGCGCAGGCACTCGCTACCGAGAAAGGCGTCTCGTGCCGCGGCCGAGCGCCACTGCCCTTCGACTTCCCAGGTCAGCGGGTCGCCACGCAGCGGCAGGACCCGCAGTCCCTGGCAGCCGGGAATGTCCCGGCCGATCTGATCTAGCCGGGCCAGGCACTGCCTCAACCGGACGGCGCGGTCGTGGCGAGCGCGAATGGTCATACGGTGAACGATGCTCATGGCAACCTCCTGGAATGGATCAATGCAGATCGGCAGCCTGTCGCTGCAGAACATGGGGTGCGGCTTGCGGATCGGCGAAAACCGCTTCGCCACCCGCTCGAGAATCGAGCCAGGCAGTGGCGAGCAACAAGAGTGTCAGTGGTGCGATCAGCCATTTGCTGGACATGTGGCGGGCTCCTTCGGACACGTGGGGCACCGCTTAGCGGGTGGCGTAGCTACTTCAAGCGTTCGCGCGACGCAGGGACACGGCGCGATGACTACAGAGATTAACCGCCTGGTCACGGCAGCGTTAGCCGGATACTGGCCGATCATTGCCTAAAACTGCACGATCTACCGCAACCCCACATCGCAGACCAGGACTGGCAGCATTCCTGAAACACTCTGTTTCAGGGGACGTTTGCCCATTACTGGCAAATATTTGCCTAATCCTGCAGGCGCTCATGACTTGCCTGAAAAACCTGGCTAGTCTTCGCAGACCTTCTGGAGGAGCGCCATGCAGTCACTCACCCATACCGCCACCAATCTCGACACTCCTCTTGCCGACCTCAGCCATGAAATGGCGCGCCTCGTCGAACGCTTCGTCCCGGAGGATGGCCTGCACCTCACCGCCATCCCCGGCCTCAAGCTGGCGCGGGCCACCACCCCGAGCCTGCCGATGCAGACGGTCTACGACCCCTGCCTGTGCATCATCGCGCAGGGGCGCAAGGAGATACGCCTGGGCGACGAGCTCTATGTCTACGATCCGCTGAACTACCTGGTGGCCTCGGTGGTGCTGCCGGTCACCGGCCGGGTGATCGAGGCCAGCCCGGAAGCCCCCTACCTGAGCCTGGCACTGGAGATCGACCCGGCGCTGATCAGCAGCCTGCTGACCGAGATGCCGCCCATCCCGGCACCCGACGCGGCCTCGCAACGGGCGCTGTTTCTCGATCGCCTCGACCCGCGCCTGCTGGATGCGGTGATTCGCCTGCTGCGCCTGCTGGAGACCCCACGCGACATCGCCATGCTGGCCCCGCTGGCCCTGCGTGAAATCTTCTACCGCATGCTGCTCAGCCCGCAGGGGCATCGCTTGCATGAGGTGGTGGTGGCCGACAGCCAGAGCCAGCGCATTTCGCGCGCCATCGAGTGGTTGCGCAAGAACTTCGATCAGCCGCTGCGCATCGAGGAGCTGGCCCGCGAGGTCAACCTCAGCCCCTCGACCCTGCACCATCGCTTCAAGGCCGTCACGGCCTTCAGCCCGCTGCAGTACCAGAAGCAGCTGCGTCTGCAGGAAGCACGCCGGCTGATGCTCTGCGACAACCTGGAAGCGGCGGCGGCCAGCTATCGCGTGGGCTACGAGAGCCCCTCGCAGTTCAGCCGCGAGTACAGTCGCCTGTTCGGCGACCCGCCACAGCGCGATATCGCACGCCTGCGCCAGGCGGCGCAGAACCAGGTCGCGTCCTGATCAGAGGCCCATCTGCTTGGCGATGATCTCGTTCATGATCTCTCGCGTGCCACCGCCGATGGAAAGGATGCGATTGTCGCGATACAGCCGTTCGACCAGCGATTCACGCATGTAGCCCATGCCGCCGAGGATCTGTACCGCATCGTAGGTCAGGCGATCGGCAATATCGGTGGCGAAGTTCTTGGCCATGGAGATTTCCTTGACCACGCTCCTGCCCGCCGCCATCTGCGCCGCCTGGCGGTAGGTGAACTCGCGGGAGACCTCCAGCTGGGTGGCCATCTCGGCCAGGCGATGCTTGAGCACCTGGAACTTGCCCACCGGCTTGCCGAAGGCCTGGCGCTCGCGGGCCCACTTCATCGACTCGTCCAGAGCCAGTTGCGCCGTCATGTTGGCCATGATCGCCAGGCTCAGACGCTCGCTCTGGAAGTTGGCCATGATGCAGGCGAAACCGGCGTTCTCGACGCCAATCAGGTTGTCCACCGGCACCTTGCAGTCGTCGAAGAACAGCTCGGCGGTATCCGACGCCCACCAGCCCATCTTCTTCAGCTTGCGCCCCACGCTGAACCCCGGCGTACCCTTTTCCACCAGCAGCAGGCTGACACCGCCGAAACCTTCGCCACCGGTGCGCACCGCCACCGTGTAGTAGTCGGCACGCACGCCACTGGTGATGAAGGTCTTGCTGCCGTTGATGCGGTAGTGGTCGCCCTCGCGCACAGCACGGGTCTTCAGGTTGGCCACATCGGAACCACCGGACGGTTCGGTGACCGCGAGCGCCATGATCTTCTCGCCGGCCAGCACCTGGGGCACCACGCGCTCGCGAATGGCCGGCCTGGCCCATTTGGCTACCGGCGGCAAGCCGATATCCAGGGAGCCGAGCCCCGCCACCAGGCCACCCGAACCACAGCGCATCAGCTCCTCGCTGGCGGCGACCTTGGCGAACACGTCACCTTCATGACTGCCGCCGTACTGCTCCGGATAGCCGATGCCGAGAATGCCTGCCGCCCCTGCCTTGAGGTACAGCTCGCGGGGAAACTCCTCGGCCTCTTCCCAGTCGTCGATGTGCGGAAGGATCTCGCGCTCGACGAAACGCCGAACGGAGTCGCGAACCAGTTGGTGGGATTCATCGAAATACGACTGAGGGGCGGCCATGCGGGTACTCCCGTTATTGTTTTGGCCACCCTAACCTAGCGCTTGCTTGGTTTTCAAGCGAGCGTTTCATTTCTGCCCGCGCAGCGCGCGCCTGATCCGTACCTGCATGGCATAGGCTGGCTCCTCGACAGCCTCGAAATCACGGGTGTAGCGCTGGGCGAATCCGCTGCTGCCCCACTCGCGATACTGTCGTACGTGCCAGAGTTCGTGCGCCCAGAGGGCCGCATCCTGGCCGGCGGCATCAGCACTGCGAAACACCACCACATCGATCAGAGTCACGGCCTGCACGTCCGGGTTGCGCAGCATGACGCTGGCAGCGTCCATCGCGTCGGTGCTACCCACGCGAAAGCGCACCTCGTCGAGCAAGGCGTCATCGTAGAACGGCGCAAGCTGCGCACGAATCATCAGGGGTATCGGCTCGGTGCCAGCATTCAGGGCCGCCTGGCGTGACTGCTGCAGCCAGGCTTCTAGGTGTGCGGCGGCCAGGTTCAGGCCATCTTCACGCACGCGGGCCGGATCGGGCACACACAGACAGCTCTGCCCCAGGCAAACCGGGATCTGGCCGAGCGCGCACTGCGCACTTGCCGCAACCGGTATCCCGAGCAGGAGCGCCAGCGCGACACGGCGCACGAAGTCGCGGCCCATGGGCAGCGCGCAGCGTGGGTGCGAAGGGTCAGAGCGTGATCGGACGTCGGCCGGCGAGGGCGTGCGCCAGCGTGCCGCCGTCGACCAGCTCCAGTTCGCCCCCCAGCGGCATGCCGTGGGCGATGCGCGAAGCGACCAGGCCCTTGCCGGTAAGGATCTGCGCGATGTAGTGCGCCGTGGCCTCGCCTTCCACCGTCGGGTTGGTAGCGAGGATGACCTCGCTGAAGGCACCGGCGTCGATGCGCTCCAGCAGCTCGGGAATACCGATGGCTTCCGGCCCCAGGCCATCGAGCGGCGACAGGTGCCCCTTGAGCACGAAGTAGCGCCCGCGATAGCCGGTGTGTTCGACGGCGTAGACATCCATCGGGCCTTCCACCACACACAGCAGGCTGTCGTCGCGACGCTCGTCGGCACACAGGTGGCAGATGTCGTCCTCGCTCAGGCTGCGGCAACGCTTGCAGTGCCCCACCCCTTCCATCGCCGCATTGAGTGCCTGCGCCAGGCGCTGGCCGCCACTGCGATCACGCTCGAGCAACTGCAGGGCCATGCGTTGCGCAGTCTTCTGCCCCACACCAGGCAGGATGCGCAGGGAGTCGATCAGCTGGCGAATCAGAGGACTGAAGCTCATGGTGTTCCTACAGGTTGATAGTCCGGATGCGCTCCGGGGAAACGGGTCAGGCGACAGGCCTCAGGCCAGCCACCACCCTGCGCGCACGAGCGTCATGTCAGACGTGACGATCAGACAACGCGTGGGGCAAGGCGCAGGTGGACGAGGAAGCGCCGCATGCTGGAGCGCATGCGAGTTCCGCGTCCGCCTGCAACGCCGCCATGTGCGTCGGCTGGACGGCACGAGGCCGGTCAGAAAGGCATCTTGAAACCTGGCGGGAGCTGCATGCCGGCCGTCATGCCGGACATCTTCTCCTGGCTGTTCTGCTCGACCTTGCGCACCGCATCGTTGACGGCCGCGGCGATGAGATCCTCGAGCACTTCCTTGTCTTCCTGCATCAGGCTGTCATCCAGGGTGATGCGCTTGACGTCATGGCGACCAGTCATCACCACGCTGACCAGGCCGGCACCGGACTGGCCGGTGACCTCGGCATTGGCCAGCTCTTCCTGCATCTTCTGCATCTTTTCCTGCATCTGCTGGGCCTGCTTCATCAGGCCTGCCATGCCACCTTTCATCATGTCGGTATCCTCGGGTGTTCGTGTTAACGGGAGGTGTCGAGTGGTTCGATACTGTCGTCGCGCACCTTGGCGGCGAACTGCTGGATCATCTGCTGCACCAGTGGATCGGCCTGGATCGAGGCCTCGGCACTGCGCTGGCGCTCGGCACGGCGACGGGCCGCCGCCTGGGCCGGTGTCTCTTGCTCGGGCTTGCACAGCTCGATACGCAACTTGATGCTGCGCCCCTGCTGCTGATTCAAGGCATCGTTGAGACGCCGCTGCTGGGTCGGATTGAACAACGCACTGTGCGCCGGGTCCAGGTGCAGCAGCCAGTCATCGCCGTTGGCCTCGATCAGCGTACAGTTGGCCGCGATGCTGCCGGTCATGCCGCCCAGACCCAGTTGCGGGAACAGGGACAGCCACTCGGCGGCCAGGCCCGTGGCGGGCTTGGCGGCGGGCAGAGGCTCTTCGACCTGCGGCGCCGCGGCTTCGCTCTGACCGAAATCGTAGTCGAGCGTTTCGGCGTCCATCTCGACATAGTCGTAGTCACCGGGCGGCGGCTCATCGTCGCCAGCGTCAGCGTCGGCCTCTGCCTGCACGATCGCATTGGCGACCGGGGGCACGACAGGCGCCGACGGCGCTGCCACGACTTCGGGCTGGGCAACGGCAACAGCTTCTGGCGCCTTGGCGGTGTCCCAGGGCAGATCGACGGCGGCTGCAGGCGCGACGGGTGCTTCTGGCTCTGGCTCTGGCTCTGGCTCTGGCTCTGGCTCTGGCTCTGGCGGCAGGCTGGCGGCGGTTTCGGGCGTGTCAACGACCGGTACCGGCGCAGGTTCGCTCGCGGCCGGCACAACGCTCGTGTCCGGTGCCACGGCAGCAGCAGGCTCGGCGGCCGCCGGCATGACAGGCGCAGGCGCTACCGGGGCAGCGGCAGGCGCCGGGGCAGAAACGACAGGAGCCGGCATAGCGGTGCCGGCCACTGGGTTCGTCCGGGAATCAGCAGTGGCCTGGCTGATCCCCAACGGCTTTAGCGTGACCCTGGGAGCATCGTCGGCTCCCGCAGGGCGGAAGGCCAGCATGCGCAGCAGGACCATCTCGAAACCACCGCGCGGCTCAGGCGCCAGGGGCAGATCGCGACGGCCGATCAAACCCATCTGGTAGTAGAACTGCACATCCTCGGCAGGCAAGGCCTGGGCCAGCTGCAGCACGCGCTCGCGGTCACCCTGACCGTTGTCAACCGCGTCCGGCAGCGCCTGGGCGATGGCCACGCGGTGCAGCACGTTGAGCATCTCCGCCAGCACGCCATTCCAGTCCGGGCCCTGCTCCGCCAGATGGCGCACGGCTTCGATCAGTGCGCGCGCATCGCCTTCGATCAGCGCGTGCAGCACGCCATAGACCTGGCCGTGATCCAGCGTGCCGAGCATGGCACGCACATCGGCGGCCAGCACCTTGCCTTCACCGAAGGCGATGGCCTGGTCGGTCAGGCTCATGGCATCGCGCATCGAACCATCGGCGGCGCGCCCCAGCAGCCACAGGGCGTCGTCTTCGAACGGCACGTTCTCGGCGCTGAGGACATGGCTCAGGTGCTCGACCACCCGCTCCGGCGGCATGTTCTTCAGGGAGAACTGCAGGCAGCGCGACAGCACGGTGACCGGCAGCTTCTGCGGGTCGGTGGTGGCGAGCAGGAACTTGACGTGAGGTGGCGGCTCTTCCAGGGTCTTCAACAAGGCGTTGAACGAGCTGGTGGAGAGCATGTGCACTTCGTCGATCAGGTAGACCTTGAAACGCCCACGGGTCGGCGAATACTGCACGTTGTCGAGCAACTCGCGGGTGTCCTCGACCTTGGTACGACTGGCGGCGTCCACTTCGATCAGGTCGACGAAGCGCCCCTCGTCGATCTCCCGGCACACCGAGCAGGTCCCGCAGGGCGTGGAGCTGATGCCGGTCTCGCAGTTCAGGCACTTGGCGATGATCCGCGCAATGGTGGTCTTGCCCACCCCACGGGTACCGGTGAACAGGTAGGCGTGGTGCAGGCGCTGGCTGTCCAGGGCATTGATCAGGGCTTTGAGCACATGGGTCTGGCCGACCATTTCGCGGAACGAGCGCGGACGCCATTTACGTGCAAGAACCTGATAACTCATGGAAAACCGTCATGTGAGGAAAGCAAAAGTGGGCTAATCCTAGCGGAGCGACCGGCAAATTGCATCCGCCAACCGAGCCACTGAAAAGGCCCCTTGTCGAGTTGCGAAACAGTGCTGTTCATTTATTGCGCAATACAGTATGATTCGCGCCGTTCGTACCAAGCTGCAAGTCATCCAGGCCCTCGCGCCTCCCCGCTGGTTTCCCGGTTCAACGTCTAGCGCATGCCTGCGCAGCCGCCCTCCCCGATCCCACCTGCTGACTGATCAGGCCGACTCGCCACTCACATTCATTGGCGCAGTTCCTCCGCCTGCCTCCGACGTACTGACCACGCCGAAGAACCGTAACAATGGAACTTTATCGTGCTAATACAGCTCCGATCGGTTGACTGCTATGGCCGCTTTTCGGCCAACCCCATGGAGCGACACCACGCGCAACGAAGCGCACATGCTTTAAAGGAAACACTTAGAAAAATGCATACTCAACATCAGATTCAGAAAGCCATCAGCACGCTGACCCACGCCTTCGCCCCGTTCGACTGCCGTATCCAGGCAGCGCGCAAAGGCAGCTTCAGCTTCACCCTGGTCGACAAGACCGGCATTGCCCAGTACAGCCAGCGCCTGTACCCGGGCCAGTACGGCGACGACTCGCTGCAACAGGTGATCGAGCGCACCCGCCAGTCGCTCATCGCCTGAACCTATCGCTCATCCTGAGGTCCAAACTGGCCAATCTCAGGATGGAGTAGGTCATGGAATTCACCAACCAGCAACTCGTCGATCACCTGTTCACCCCGCTGCGTGCCAACTTCAGCTCCCCACGGCCGGACGGCAGCGTCATCCTCGCCCTGCTCGACGAGAGCGACAGTACCGTCTACAGCCGCGTGCTGGCCAAGCCACAGCTCGACGACCAGAACGCCTTCGCCCAGAGCCTGGAAGACATCCGCCTCGAACTGGCCGTACGCGCTGGCAACATCCCTGCCGAACTGCGCAAGACGCTCAAGGAACAGGACAGCGTACTGAGCTATTGCACGGCCTGAATCAGACCGCCGTCAACAGAGCGCCCGATGCCATTGGCATCGGGCGTTTTCGTTCATGGCGCAATGATCGCCGCATGCTGCGCGAGTGCGCATGGACGGCTACGGAACGGCGGTGGCGAGCAGGCGGCAGCCCTGGCGATGCGCGCGCAAGCCAAGGAAAGATGATCGAGATGGGGAATCGCAGATTGGAGGCGAGCCCTGCCAGCCACACCCCGGCACACGATGTTCCCGCTGTGGCTGCTCCCTTCCGGGCCTGACCAGGTTCACAGGTAATCGTTGCGAGGGGACCGACAGGACCCACCATCACGCAGCCCGTCATTGCGACGGGCCGCGCCATTGTAACGACTAAACGCAAAGTTACAACCGGTTCAAACACTTAGATGCGTTGCAGCACCCTCTCACACGCGAAAACGCCCCACCAGCTGCGCCAGACCGTGGGACAGCTCGGACAGGTGCTGACTGGCCCGCGTGCTCTGCTCGGAGGTCTGCGCCGCCTCGTTGGAGAGGTCACGAATATCGCTGATGTTGCGGGCGATCTCCTCGGTCACGCTGCTCTGCTCCTCGCACGCCGTGGCGATCTGCGCGGCCATGTCGTTGATGCGCTGCACCGACTCACCGGTGACGTTCAACGCCTGGTCGACGCCGGCAGCCTGATCGACGCTCTGTCGTGCCCGTTCGCTCCCGGTATGGGTCGCCTTGACCGCGTTCTGCACCCCGACCTGCAGGCGCTCGATCATGCCCTGAATGTCCTTGGTGGACTCCTGGGTACGCGCCGCCAATGCCCTGACCTCGTCGGCCACCACCGCGAACCCCCGCCCCTGCTCGCCGGCACGTGCCGCCTCGATGGCGGCGTTGAGCGCCAGCAGGTTGGTTTGCTCGGCGATGCCCTTGATCACGGCCAGCACCGCGCCGATGTTGGCGGCCTCCTGCTCCAGGGTCTGGATGGTCGAAGAGGCACTCTCCACTTCCTGCGCCAGCTGACGGATCGAGGCGATGGTCGCCCCCACCACCTCGGCCCCTTCGCGTGACTGTTGCTCGGCACTGCGCGCTGCATCCGCGGCATTCTGCGCATTGCGCGCCACCTCATGCACGGCCGTGCTCATTTCCGTCGCGGCGGTGCTGACCTGGTCGACCGCCGCATGTTCACTGCTGATCAACTGGTCATTGGCTGCCGCCAGACCGGCAAGGTTCTTCGCCGAGTCGGCCACCTCGTCGGTGACCCGCCCCACCTCCTTGATCAACGGCTGCAGCTTGTCGAGGAAGCGGTTGAAGGCATGGCTGAGCTGGCCCAGTTCGTCCTTGGACAACACGTCGAGGCGCACGCGCAGGTCGCCATCGCCATCGGCGATCTGCTCGATGCGATGCAGCAGGCTGTGCAGGGGACGCGTCACCAGCAGCGGGAAGCCGATGACCAGCAGCAGGCAGACGGCCAACCCTACGGCAATGACGATGCCCTGCTGCCAGGCCAGTTCTTCGCCACGGGCGATCGCCGCAGTGCCCACGGCGTTGGCGGAGCTGTCCTCCATTTCGCCGAGCTTGTTGATGGCGCCACGCATCACCTCGAACTGCGCCTCGCTGTCACCGAAGCTGAGGTGGCTCGCCTCCTCGGGGTTGCTGGCGGCCAGCTGCAATACTTTCAGGGAGGTGGCTTTCCACAGTTCGAAGCCGCGATCGAACTCGGCGACCAGCGCCATCGCTTCGCTGCCGGGCTGCATGTCCGCGAACTTGTGCACGCGGTCATAGGCCTGCTGCAGGTTCTCGGTGTGCGCGGCGCGCAGCTCCTCGAGATGGCTCCCCGAATCCTCGTCGAGCATGCTGCGCTCGGCGATGAACGCCTGGTAGAGATCCCGGTCGGCATTGAGCAACAGGCTGATGCCTGGCAGGAAACGGTTGGTCAGGGTCGTCGAGGAATCGGCCACCTGTGTGATGCCACGCATGCCGAGCACGCCCATGGCCACCAACAGGGCCGCCAGAAGGAGGATGGGCAGGGCAATTTTCCAGCGAAAACCAAGGTCAGTGAAGGCACGCAGCATGATTGCACTCCAGTATCAATCAGGTAAGAGCAAGCATAGTCGAGGCTGGCAAAACTGATTCGTCAGCCTTCCTGGCCGTGAGCCTAGGCACGAAGGCTTAACACTTCGTTAAGCCCGATCAGGGTGCGTAATGCGGTTGCACAGGCTTGGCTCCCCTCTCCCATTTATGGGAGAGGGGCTGGGGGAGAGGGCTGAAAATGCCGCAAAGCTGCCAGTGCCCCCTCTCCGAACGCGGCACGCCCTAACCCTCTCCCCAAGGGGGCGAGGGGACTCGCGTCCGACCACCTTTTATGTGGACAGCATTCCGACCAGGGTCCCGGCTTTTTTATCCGCCACCCGGAACCACCCGCCCCGCTGCGACACTAAGCCCTATCGGAAGTGTCTGCCACGGCACTCCCGGGCTGTATCTTTTGTGCTAGCTTTCCCTCGTTTTCGGCTGTCCAGGGCGCGAGCCAGGGCACCGAACCCCTCATCTGCAAACGGAGTTACATCATGGCAATCACCAAAGACCAACTGATCAGCGACCTGGCCGAGGCCGTTTCCCTGCCGAAGGCCACTGTTCGCACCCTGATCGATCAGCTGGGCGAAATTGTCGGCGACGCACTGGAAAACGACGGTGAGATCACCCTTCCTGGCATCGGCAAACTGAAGGTGAGCGAGCGTCCCGCCCGCACCGGTCGCAACCCGCAGACCGGCAAGAGCATCGAGATCGCGGCCAAGAAAGTGGTCAAGCTGGTGCCTGCCAAAGCGCTGAGCGACGCGCTGAACTGATTGTCTGCCGGCCCGGACGCAATGCCGGGCCGGCCTGTTTCGGCTTACTTCAGTACATTCAATTCGGTGACGACGTAGCGACTCCCCCGCTGCTCCACCTGAAAGCTCACCTTCTCCCCGCCTGAAACGCCTTCCAGCAATTTCGGCTCGACCACCTCGAACACCATGGTCATCGGCGGCATGCCGACGCTGGCGATGGGGCCGTGACGCAGGGTGACCTTCTGCGCGGCAAGATCCACCTTGCGCACCTCACCCTGGCTCAGCGGCGCGGGTTCGGCAGCCTGCAGCGGCAGGCTGAACAGGGTGGCCAGGGCCGTGATCATCAATGTGCTCTTCATACGTGCATTCCTCCAGCAGGTCATTCGGCCAGCACCTGGATGCGGCCAGTCATGCCGGCCTGGTAGTGGCCGGCGATCAGGCAGGCGAAGTCGAACTCGCCTGCACGGTTGAACGTCCAGATCATCTCGCCGCTCTGCCCGGGCGCGACATGCGCCATGTAGGGCTCGTCGTGCTCCATGCCGGGAAACCTGGCCATCATCGCGGCATGCTGATCCAGCTCGGCCCGGGTGCCGATGACGAACTCATGCAGCAACTGCCCGTCGTTGTGATGAACGAAACGGATGGTCTCGCCCTGCCTGACCTGCAGGCGATCCGGCGTGAAGCGCATCTGGTCGCCCATGCGGATGTCGATGCTGCGGTCGACCTGTGCAGCGTTGCCAGCGATGCCCCAGGGCTTTTGTTCCATCGGCATCGCCGCGGCATCGTGAGTGCCATGGGCTTCGCCGTGGGCAAGTGCCAACGGGCTAATCAGGACGCCGCCCAGCGTCAGGGTCAGGGTCAGGGCAAGAAGCGATAGGGTTTTCATTCAGGATGTTCCTCGATTGGTCTGCTGACCGGGCCGCGCGTGGCAGCCCGGCGTGTTTTCAATGCCCGGCATGGCCACCGGGTTTGCGTACCTGCACGTCCACCGGCGCCTCGACCGGCCGCTCGAGCGGCATCGACTGGCCGCCGCCGTCATGCGTGCGGCTCGGCTCGGCCAGGGCGCCTGTCCACTCGTAGGCCTGCGAACCAGGCGGATGCCTGAACCAGCCCGGATTGCGGTAATCACCAGCGGCCTGTTCCTTGCGCACCTTGAGCAGGGTGAACATGCCGCCCATCTCCACCGAGCCGAAGGGCCCGTCACCGGTCATCATCGGCACGGTGTTGTCCGGCAGCGGCATCGGCATCTCCGCCATGTCGGCCATGCCGCGCTCGCCCATCACCATGTAGTCGGGCACCAGCCTGGCGATCTTGCCGGTCATGTCGCGGTGATCGACGCCAACCAGCGTCGGCACGTCGTGGCCCATGGCATTCATGGTGTGGTGGCTCTTGTGGCAATGCAGTGCCCAGTCGCCCTCCTCGCTGGCGATGAACTCCACCTGGCGCATCTGCCCCACCGCCACGTCGGTGGTCACTTCCGGCCAGCGCGAAGCCAGTGGCGTCGGCCCGCCGTCGGTGCCGGTCACCTCGAATTCGTGGCCGTGCAGATGGATCGGGTGGTTGGTCATGGTCAGGTTGCCGACACGCAGGCGCACCCGCTCGCCCTGACGCGCCACCAGCGGATCGATGCCGGGAAACACGCGACTGTTGAAGGTCCACAGGTTGAAGTCGAGCATCTGCATGATCTTCGGCGTGTAGGCGCCGGGCTCGATGTCGTAGGCGTTGAGCAGGAAGCAGTAGTCGCGGTCCACCTCGCTGATCAGCGGGTGGTGCTCCCTGGGGTGGGTGACCCAGAACCCCATCATGCCCATGGCCATCTGCACCATCTCATCGGCATGCGGGTGGTACATGAAGGTGCCGGGCCGGCGCGCGACGAACTCGTAGACGTAGGTCTTGCCCACCGGGATCGCCGGCTGGGTCAGGCCCGAGACGCCGTCCATGCCGTTGGGCAGGCGCTGGCCATGCCAATGGATGCTGGTGTGCTCGGGCAGCTTGTTGGTGACGAAGATGCGTACCCGGTCGCCCTCCACCACCTCGATGGTCGGCCCCGGTGACTGGCCGTTGTAGCCCCACAGGTGAGCCTTGTAGCCGGGCGCCAGCTCGCGCACCACCGGTTCGGCGACCAGGTGGAATTCCTTGACGCCGTTGTTCATGCGCCACGGCAGCGTCCAGCCGTTGAGCGTCACCACCGGGTTGTAGGGGCGCCCGCTGCCTGGCTGCAAGGGCGGCTGGGTATCGGCGCTGGCCTGCAGCACCGGCTCGGGCAACGCGGCCAGGGACACCCGGCTGACCGCCGAGGTGGCGACCGCCGCACCGATGGCACTGGCACCGAGAAAGAAATCACGTCGTGAAACCATGTCTGGAGATCCTTGTTCAGTGGCCGCCAGCGGCCGGCTCGGCACTGGCGACTGGCACCGCGGCGAGCGAGGGATTGGGTGTGCCCAGCAGGGCCATGTCGAGGTCGGCGCGGGCCAGCCAGAAATCGCGCTGCGCCTGCAGATAGCCATCCACCGCCTGCACCTGGCGACGGGCGTCGGCAAGCAGTTCGAAGGTGCTGATGAACATGCCGTTGTAGCGCAGCAGGTTTTCCTCGGCCATGCGCTGGCGCAGCGGCAGGACCTCGATGCGATAGTGGCGCGCCAGTTCGAAGGCGTTGCGATAGGCCTGGTAGGCCTCGCGCACCTGCGAACGGGCATTGATCGCCGTCTCGGCAGCCCGGTTGAGCGCCTGGCGATACTGCGCCTCGGCCCTCGCCACCTTGGCGCCGCTCCAGTCGAACAGCGGCAGTTCGACGCTGATCTCGTAACCGCGCTGGGTCGGTTCCTCGTTGGAGCGGTTGTTGACCACGCCCAGCTCCAGCACGTTGACGAAGCGCGTGGTGCGCGTCAGCCCGAGGTTCTGCGCCAGCCGTTCGACGTCCAGACGCATCGCCTGAATGTCCTGGCGCTGGCTCATGGCCAGGCGCTCCACCTCCGGCAGCTCATCGGCGGCATCCGGCAACGGCGGCAAGCGCTCGGGCAGGCGATAGGCAATCTGCTCGCCCCACAGGCCGAGCAGCCGGGTAAGCCGCTCGCGGCTGGCCACCCGCGCCTGTTCGGCACGCAGTACGGCGATCCCCGCCTCGGCATAGAAGCCCTGCTGCTCGGCCTGCTGCAACTTGCTGAAGTTGCCGACCGCCGCCAGCCGCCTGGCCAGCTCGGCGCCAGCTTCGGCGGCCTCCAGCACCTGCCGCGCGTAGACCAGCCCCTCCTCCGCCGCGACCGCCTGGTACCAGGCCTTGCGCGTCTCGCTGGCCAGCTCGACCACCGCCAGGCTGGTGCGGCGCTGCAACTGCTCGAAGCGCCTGCCTTCGAGACGCGAGGTCATCGGCAAGGCGATCAACCGCGCCAGGTTCAGGTGCAGGCCGCGCTCGTATTCCACTTCGCGGCCTTTCTCCAGGCGCCCGTAGGAGAAACCGGGATTGGGCAGGCGCCCGGCCTGTACCCGCTCGGCTTCGCCAATGCCCAGCTCGTCGAATGCAGCCTGCAGGCCGCGATTGTTGAGCAGGGCCAACTGCACCGCCGCGTCGAGGCTCAGCGGCTCGGCCAGCAGTTCGCCGACGCGCGCCTCGATCTGGCTGCGCCCGGCGTCGTCGCGCGCCCAGAGCACCTGCTTGTCCAGCTGACGTTCGGCGTCCTGCTGCACCGCGTCGAATCCGCCGTCCTCGCTGAAGCTGGCGCAACCGGCCAGCAGCGACAGGGCACAGAGCAGCGCCAGAGGTTTAATGATGGTCATGACCACCTCCCGTAGCAGGCTCGGCAGATGACTCGGCCGGCTGTGCCCAACCCTCCATGCTGTAGGTACGCCAGCCGCCGATACGACCGACCTGGTCGTTGGCCTCGCGCCAGTCCTGCAAGGGTTCGTCGGTGTGCGTGCGGTAGTCGCTCAACGGCGACTGGTAGGCCTGTGCCGGCACTGCGGCAGCGGCATCCAGCGGGTCGGGCTGGACGGCCAGCAGCACGCCGGGCAGCGCCAGGGCAACGGCACCCAGCGACCATCCGGCAATCGGATGAAACTTCATGATGTGTTCTCGCGTAGGGCGGCCAACCGGCCGCATGAGCTACAAGCACCGGTCTACGGCGCTAACCTCGGGGGCTCAGGCGAGAAAAGGACGCGGGGGGCGTTCAGGCGTGTCGGCGACGCCGATGACGAGGCGATCGGGCCAGGCCATGGGCGGCTCGGCGCTTCGCGCGATGCTGTGATTCAGGAACGGCTCGCCGGGCGCGGCGACACCGACGCAGAAGGCGCACAGGGTGCAGACACCGCCATCAGCGGCGGGCGCGGCATCCTGCTGCAGGTCAGACGCATCGGCCGTGACCATGCCATGAGCCATGCCGGACACGCCATGCTCCGTCATGCTCATCGACATGACGCTGCTGCGGTGAACCTGCTGGCAAAGTTGCATGCCGAGCGCCGCCATGGCCTGTGTCGGCAAGGCCAACATCAGCATCCAGATCAGGGCGGTACGCAGGGTCTTGCGCATAGAGGTCGTGCAGCCGGTTCAGCAAGCGATGTTCGGATTATCCTTACACCGGGCGCTTTGTCCAGCGCTACAGGGTCAAATGCCCGGCGTACAGGCCATAGCCGGCCACCACGGCGGTCAGCAGCACCGCGCTGAAGATCAGCCATTCATGGGGCCGGAACAAGGCCTGGCCCAGTTCGCGCTTGGCCCGCTGGAACAGCAGCACGCCCGGCGCGTAGAGCAGCGCCGACAGCAGCAGGTACTTCACCCCGCCGGCATACAGCAGCCAGGCGGCATAGAGAATCGCCAGCAGACCGACCAACAGATCCTTGCGCCGTACTGCGGCTTGCGCCTCGTAGGTCTCGCCACGCACCACCAGCAGCAGCGCATAGACCGACGACCACAGATAGGGCACCAGGATCATCGATGACGCCAGGTAGATCAGCGACAGGTAGGTGCCCTGAGCGAACAGGATGATCAGCAGGAACAACTGGATCATCGCGTTGGTCAGCCAGAGCGCATTGGCAGGTACCTTGCTGGCGCTCTCCCGGCGCAGGAAGGCCGGCATGGTGCCGTCCTTCGCCGCGACGAAGAGGATCTCCGCGCAGAGCAGCGCCCAGGACAGCAATGCACCGAGCAGCGAGACGGCCAGGCCGACGCTGATCAGCACCGCGCCCCAGCGCCCCACCACATGCTCCAGCACACCAGCCATCGACGGGTTCTGCAACGCGGCCAGCTCGGGCTGGCTCATCACCCCCAGCGACAGCAGGTTGACCAGCATCAGCAATGCCAGCACCCCGAGAAAGCCGATCACCGTGGCCGTGCCGACATCCCTGCGCCGTTCGGCACGCGAGGAGTACACGCTGGCCCCCTCGATACCGATGAACACGAACACGGTGACCAGCATCATGTTGCGCACCTGCTCCAGCACGCTACCGAACTGCGGGTTGCTGCGCCCCCAGATATCCCGCGTGAAGACGTCGCGATCGAACGCCAGGCCGACGATGACGATGAACAGCAGGATCGGCACCAGCTTGGCCACCGTGGTGACCAGGTTGATCAGCGCCGCCTCCCTGATCCCGCGCAGCACCAGGGCATGCACGCACCAGAGCAACACCGAGGCGCAGCCGATGGCCAGGGGCGTATTGCCCTCGCCGAAGGCCGGGAAGAAATAGCCCAGTGTAGAGAACAGCAGCACGAAGTAACCGACGTTGCCCAGCCAGGCGCTGATCCAGTAGCCCCAGGCCGAAGAGAACCCCATGTAATCGCCCAGACCGGCTTTGGCATAGACGTATACGCCACCGTCCAGCTCCGGCTTGCGATTGGCCAGGCCCTGGAACACGAACGCGAGCGCCAGCATGCCCACCGCCGTGATTCCCCAACCGATCAGCACCGCACCGACATCCGCCCGGGCGGCGATGTTCTGCGGCAGCGAGAAGATCCCGCCACCCACCATCGAGCCCACCACCAGCGCGGTGAGCGCACCCAGGCTCAGTTTTCGACTTCCGTCCGACATGGCGGTCCCTCTGCGAGCTACCGCCAAACTCTAGACCAGAGCGGTGAACCTACCAGCACACTTCCCCGCTCAGCCCAGCATGGTCACGTGATGCGGGTGGCTGGCCACGCGATCGAGCCAGGCACGCAGCGCCGGGAAGGCTTCGAGGCTGAAGCCGCCTTCGTCCGCGACATGGGTATAGGCATAGAGCGCGATATCGGCGATGGAGTAGTGCTCACCGACCAGATAGGGCGTGCGTTCGAGCTGCCTCTCCATGACCTTGAGCGCCTTGTAGCCGAGCTTCAGGCAGCGCGCGTGCTCCTCGCGCCGCTCCTCGGGCATCCCCTGGTAGAGCTGGATGAAGCGCGCCACCGCGACATAAGGCTCATGGCTGTACTGCTCGAAGAACTGCCACTGCAGCACCTGAGTACGCAGACGCGGCTCGCTGGGCAGGAACTCGCTGCCGTCGGCAAGGAAGTTGAGAATGGCGTTGGACTCCCACAGGCAGGTGCCGTCGTCCAGCTCCAGCACCGGAATCTTGCCGTTGGGGTTCTTCGCCAGGAAGGCCTCGCTCTGCGTCTCGCCCTTGAGGATATCGATGGGAATCCACTGGTACGGCTTGCCCAGCAGATGCAGCATCAGCTTGACCTTGTAGCAGTTGCCCGAACGGTAGTCGCCATAGACCTTGAACATCGCGTTGCCCTCCCTATCAATCCTCGCGGCAAGCTCGCCGCCAATCACCCTGCCTGCCGGAGCTGCCGTGCCCGGAGCACTCGCGGCTCACGCCGCGCCTGCAGGCAAACAACCCTCACGCACCCTGCGCAGCACGGATCACCGCAGCCAACCGGCGCAAACCCTCGCCCAGGCGCTCCGGCGCAACATGGCTGAAGTTCAGTCGCAGATGCCCAGGGTTGGCGTCCGGGTCGATGAAGAACGGCTCGCCCGGCATGAAGGCGACATTCTGCGCCAACGCCGCATCGAGCAGCGTACGGGTATCGAGCGGCTGCTTCAGGGTCAGCCAGAAGAACAGGCCGCCCTGCGGAACCTCCCACTCGGCGAGATCGCCGAAATGTTCCAGCAGCGCACCCTGCATGGCGTCGCGGCGGATACGGTAGAAGTCGCGCAGCTCGGCCAGGTGGCCACGGTACTGCTCGCTGCCCAGCCACTGCAGCGCCTGCCACTGACCGATGCGGTTGGTGTGCAGGTCGGCCGACTGTTTCAGGCGCAGCAGGTGCGGGTACAGGTCCCTGGTGGCGATCAGATAGCCCACGCGCAGGCCCGGCAGCAGCGTCTTGGACACGGTACCGGTGTAGATCCAGCTGGCTTTGCGCAGGCGGCTGACGATGGGCGTGGCGCTGCCGGCATCGAACACCAGCTCACGGTACGGCTCGTCCTCGATCAGGGTCACGCCGAATTCGTCGAGCAGCGCCGCCACGGCCTCGCGCTTGGCTTCGCTGTAGCGCGTGGCGGACGGATTCTGGAACGTCGGGATCAGGTAGGCGAAAGCCGGCTTGTGCTGTTCCAGGCGCTGGCGCAACACGGCCAGCTCGGGGCCGTCGGCCTCCTGCGGCACGCTGATGCAGTCGGCACCGAACAGCTGGAACGCCTGCAGCGCCGCCAGGTAGGTCGGCGCCTCGAGCAGCACTTCGGTGCCCGGATCGATGAACAGCTTGGAAGCCAGGTCCAGCGTCTGCTGCGAGCCGCTGACGATCAGCACCTGGCTGGCATCGCATGGCACCCCCAGGGCACGCGCCTCGGCAGCGATGGCTTCGCGCAGCGCCGGCTCGCCTTCGCTCATGCCGTACTGGCCCATGCTCGCCGGCATCTCGGCCCAGTCCACCTTCGGCAGCATCGGTTCGGCCGGCAGGCCACCGGCGAAGGACATCACCTCCGGACGCTGCGCCGCGGCAAGAATTTCACGGATCAGGGAGCTTTTCAGGCGGGCGATGCGTTCGGAGAAGGCCATGGTGTGTCCTGGGGTGCCAAAGTCGTTTAATTAAGTCAAACTGCTTGACCGAAACTACGCCGCCACCCAGAGATACGTCAATATGACTGACCTAAAAAATTTCTCCGAGAAATTTTTAACGTCGCCCGGCGACAGCCCCCAGGGTGGCCTCAATGGTGCGCAGGTCATGCGCAATTCCGCCGCCCAGCAGGCCGCCATGGAGGCCTTCTTCTTCGGCTATCAGGCCTTCACCGCCAAGCCCGACGAGATGCTGGCCAAGCGCGGGCTGTCGCGCGTGCACCACCGCATACTGTTCTTCATCGCCAAGTACCCGGGCCTGAATATGAGCGAACTGCTCGGTTACCTGGGCGTCAGCAAGCAGGCACTGAACATGCCGCTGCGCCAGCTGATGGAGATGCACCTGGTGCAGAGCGAGGCGGCAGCAGACGACAAGCGCAAGCGCCTGCTGGTGTTCACGCCGGAGGGCGCCAAGCTGGAACAGGCCCTGCGCCGGGAACAGGCCCGCCTGTTGCAGCGCGCGTTCGCCGAAGTGGGCGAAGACGCCGTGCAGGGCTGGCTCCAGGTCAACCTGGCCCTGGCCTCCAGCCACAGCAACTAGTCCGCGCCATGGCCCCTGCAGCTGGCCTTCTGCAACCATCCATCGCCGATTTGACGCAGCGATTGCGTCATGGCCGCCTCCTCTGCGAACATATGCGAATCATTATCAACTCAACTTAGATCTCGCGAGGGGCGTGTGTCGGTTCAGGACTCCAGCAATCAGCAGTTGGTCGGCCTGCTCTACCGCGATCACCGCGACTGGCTGTTCGGCTGGCTGCGCAAGAGCCTGAACTGCGCGCAACGCGCGGAAGACCTGAGCCAGGACACCTTCGTCCGCCTGCTGGGGCGCACCGAGCTGCACAGCCCACGCGAACCCCGCGCCCTGCTCACCACCATCGCCAAAGGGCTGCTGGTCGACCAGTTCCGACGCAATGCCCTGGAGCGCGCCTACCTGGATGAGCTGGCACTGGCCCCCGAGGCCGTGCAACCCAGCCCGGAAGAACAGGCGCTGGCCCTGGAGCAGCTGGCGGAGATCGATCGCCTGCTCGGTCAGCTGTCGAGCAAGGCGCGCGCGGCATTCCTCTACAACCGCCTGGACGGTCTCGGCCATGCCGAGATCGCCGAGCGTCTGGGGGTCTCCCCTTCCCGCGTGCGCCAGTACCTCGCCCAGGGCCTTCGCCAGTGCTATGTCGCGCTGTATGGGGCACCGCAATGAGCCAGGTTTCGGCTCGCGCCCTGGATGAGGCGATCGCCTGGCAGCTGTGTCTGGGTTCGGGCAATGCCAGCGAGCAACAGCACCGCGAGTTCGCCAGGTGGCTGGCCGCCCACCCCGAGCATGGCCTGGTCTGGCGCCGCCTCGGCGGGATCGATCAGCAACTCGCTGCGGCCAACACGCCCCTGGCGCGCCGTGCGCTGCTGCAAGGCGGCATCAACCGCCGACGCAGCCTGCGTCGCCTGGGCGGTGGCACCCTCGGCCTGCTGCTTGCCGCCGGCGTCGCCCTGACCCTGCTGGCCCAGCAGCGCCCGCTGGACGACTACCTGGCCGACTATCACACCGCCAGCGGCGAGCAGCGCGACCTGTTGCTCGCCGACCGCAGCCAGGTGCGCCTCAACAGCCGCAGTGCGCTGGACGTGGAGTTCGACGCCAAAGAGCGTCGCCTGCGCCTGCGCAGCGGCGAGATCCTGATCCAGACGGCCAAGGGCGATACGCGCCCGTTCATCGTCGAGACCGAGCAGGGCCGCCTGCACGCGCTGGGCACGCGCTTCCTGGTGCGCCGCGAAGGTGCGGCGACCGAGCTGATCGTCCTGCAGTCGGCCGTCGCCGCCAGGCCGCGGGCGGCCACCGAGGAACGCATCATCCACAGCGGCGAGCAGGTGCGCATGGAC
The DNA here is from genome assembly GCF_013357275.1 of Pseudomonas sp. BMW13. Classification (NCBI taxonomy): domain Bacteria; kingdom Pseudomonadati; phylum Pseudomonadota; class Gammaproteobacteria; order Pseudomonadales; family Pseudomonadaceae; genus Pseudomonas; species Pseudomonas sp. BMW13. The sequence goes on from NZ_SUKD01000016.1 coordinate 23,976, forward strand.
CGCCATCACCTGAGCGACAGCTCGCCCGCGCCGGTCGGCGCCGACGCCTGGAGCCGCGGCATGCTGGTGGCGGACAACCTGCCGCTGCAACAGCTGATCGACCAGCTGGGCGAATACCGCAGCGGCTACCTGGGCCTCGATCCGAGCCTGAGCGGCCTGCGCATCAGTGGCAGCTTCCCGCTGCACGACAGCGACAAGGCGCTGGCCGCCATCGCCCTCAGCCTGCCCGTGCAAACCGAGCGGCTGGGCCCCTGGTGGACTCGCGTGGTGCCCCGGGAAAAATAGTTTTCCCTCCCCCTGTCACTTTTTCGTTCTGCTTCGGCAAGAAGGCATTGAGATACATTAACTCTTAGGAGACGTTCGCAATGTCCTTCCGCCCTGCTCCGTTCCGCCACACACTGCTGGCCCTGACCGTCGCCTGCGCCGGCCATGCCGGCCTGGCCCACGCCGAAGCCTATCAGTTGCCGGCAGGCCCACTGGCGCCGACGCTCAATCAGATCGCCAGCCAGGCCGGCGTGACCCTGAGCATCGACCCGGCCCTGACCGAGGGCAAACGTTCGGCGCCGGTCAGCGGCGACTACGAAGCCCTCGACGCGCTGAACCAGGCGCTGCGCGGCACCGGCCTGCAGCTGCAGGAACGCGGCGGTGCCTACAGCCTGACCCCCGCAGCGGAAGCGGCGATGGCCCTGCCGGACGTGACCGTCACCGCCAGCGAGCAGGCGGCCGAGCACGCCCTGGGCCCAACCCGCGGCTACCTGGCCAACCGCACGGCCACCGGCACCAAGACCGATACGCCACTGCTGGAAACCCCACGCTCGATCTCCGTGGCCACCCGCGCGCAGATGCAGGATCGCAAGGTGCAGAACCTCGACGATGCCGTGCGCTACATGCCCGGCGTGATCGCCAGCAGCTACGGCAGCGACAGCCGCGCCGACTGGATGAAGATCCGCGGCTTCGAACCGATCCAGATGCTCGATGGCCTGCCGCTGCCCAAGGGCAGCTACACCATGGCCAAGCTGGAAACCTGGAACCTGGAGCGCGTCGCCGTGCTGCGCGGGCCGGCTTCATCGGTCTATGGCCAGACCCCGCCCGGTGGCCTGGTCGATGCCGTCAGCCGCCGGCCGCAGGCCGAGAGCAGCCATGAGGTGCAGGTGCAGATAGGCAACTACCAGCACAAGCAGATCAGCTTCGACAGCACCGGCAAGATCGACGATGACGGTCGTTTCCTCTACCGCTTCAGCGGTGTCGGCCGTGACAGCGGTACGACCGTCGAGCATATCGACGATCAGCGCTTCAACCTGGCGCCGAGCCTGACCTGGAACATCGCCGACGAAACCAGGCTGACCCTGCTCGGCCAGTTCAACCGCGACGATACCGGTGGCACCAGCCAGTTCCTGCCGTTGCAAGGCACCAAGCTCGATACGCCGGCCGGCAAGGTCGACTACAACAAGAACCTCGGCGACCCCGACTGGGAGTTCTACGACAAGACCTTCTATGCCCTGGGCTATGCCTTCGAGCACCGTCTCGACGACATCTGGCAGTTCCGCCAGAACCTGCGCTACAGCAAGCTCGAACTGGACAACCAGATCATCACCGCAGGTGGCTGGTCCGGTGCGGTCAGCGATGACGGCAGCGTCAGCCGCGGGGCCAACGTGTACGACGAGAACATCAGCCATTTCGCCGTGGACAACAACTTCCAGGCCGACTTCAGCACCGGCGCGCTGGATCACACCCTGCTGCTCGGCCTGGATTACCTGCGGGTGAATACCGACTACCGCTGGCTCTACGGCAGCGCACCGAGCAGCAACATCATCACCCCGATCTACGGCCGGGACTTCAGCGGCGTCACCTACGGCGCCTTACAGGACTACAACCAGAAGCGCCGCAACACCGGCCTCTACCTGCAGGATCAGATCGCCCTGGACGCCTGGCGCCTGACCCTCGGAGGGCGCTGGGACCGACTGGAAACCGACTCGGTGTTCCACAACGCCAGCGACGCCAAAGACAGCCGCCGCGACAGCCAGTTCAGCGGCAACGCGGCGCTCAGCTACGTCTTCGACAGCGGTTTCACCCCGTACCTCTCCTATGCCGAGTCCTTCCAGGCCGAAGCAGGCGGCATGGTAAACGCCGGCGCTGGCACCGGAGAAGCCTTCCAGCCCAGCACGGGCAAGCAGTACGAACTGGGCATCAAGTACCAGCCACCTGGCAGCGACATGCTGTTCACTGCCGCAGTTTATGACCTGAAACGCCAGAACATCATCACGACTAACACGCTGGGGGCCAGCGAGCCCGTACGTGAAGTAGAGGTTCGCGGCCTGGAGCTGGAGGCCACCGGCAACATCACGGAAAACCTCAGCCTGACCGCTTCCTACACCTATACCAACAGCAAGATGATCGATACGGCTGATCCTCGAGACGAGAACCGTGCCCTTCCTCTGGTTCCGGAGCACCAAGCTTCGATCTGGGCTGACTACGACTGGACTCAGGGCGTACTGGCCGGCTTTGGCGTCGGCTTTGGCGCTCGCTTCGTCGGCTCCACGGACAACATCGCGGTCGGCAGCATGGGTTTCGTGCGCGACGCCTCCGACGGCCACAGCAGCGCCTACACCGTCTACGATGCCGTCGTGCGCTACGACCTGGGCCAGCTCGATAGCAGCCTGCGCGGCGCCAGTGTGTCGCTCAATGCCAGCAACCTGTTCGACAAGGAGTACCTGGCCACCTGCGACGGCTTCTACTGCTATGCCGGCGACCCGCGCCGGGTCACTGCCAGCCTCGACTATAAGTGGTAGGCAGGCACGCCACCGGGGTCGCCCAGCGGGCGGCTCCGGCCCTATGCAACACCCTCAGTCAACCTGCTCCGGCAACTCGGCCGCCGCACTGAAGAACACCCACATCAGCGCCACTCCGGCACCGAGCAGGGGCAGCACGGCCAGCAGCGCCAGTATCACGCTGGCCAGCATCACCCCGCCGACGATGTCGAGCCAGGCCATCACCTTCAGCGCCGGATAAGGGCATGCCACCTTCAGCAGGCGAATCCCCAGCCAGGCGGTGCAGGCGCCCATCAGCGCCAGCAGCAGCATGTAGCCCAGCGTCGGCCAATCCAGGGCGGTGAACAGCTGCTCGCCGAATGCGCTATCCGCCAGTTCCAGCGACACCGTCACCAGCAGCAGGCTCCAGATCGGAGCCGCCAGATGCCGGGCGGCGAAACGTGCCTCGGCGAACGCCTTGAAGCGCAGCAGCAGGTAGCAGCCAAGCAGCACCAGCATCAGGCTCAACCAGCCGATGTAGCTCTGCAGCCGCTGCGCCTCGCGCTCATCCAGCCATGCGCCGGCCAGGGTCAGGCCGACCACCAGGGCATTGGCCAGCACCGCCACCAGCGCCAGCCAGCCAAGCACGCGCAGCTGGCGGGCGCTCCAGCCCGGCAGTGGCGCCCCCCCACGACGGTCGAGCAATTCCACCTGCGGTGCGCTGTAGGGATTGTCCGGCTGCATCACCCTGCCCCTGTTCGACGATGGCTGCAGGCTAACCAGCCAGGTCCCGCTTGAACAGACTGTACGGTTCAACCCAGGCGTGGCTGTATCGCGACTTCATGCCGGCAGCGCAATAGGCTTTGCCAGTCACCGGAGAACAACAATGACGCCCGAACTCCTGCTCGCCTTCATCACCTTCGCCTTCGTCACCTCGGTGACGCCGGGGCCCAACAACATGATGCTGCTGGCCTCGGGCGTGAACTTCGGCTTGCGCCGCAGCATTCCGCACATGCTCGGTATCAGCCTGGGCTTCATGCTTCTGGTGACGGCGACAGGGCTGGGCCTTGGCCAGCTGTTCGAGCGCGTGCCCGTGCTGCACGAGGTGCTGCGCTATGTCGGCGCCGCCTACCTGCTCTACCTGGCCTGGAAGATCGCCCAGTCCGGCGCACCGCAGAGCCGCGAGAACCCGACCGCGAAGCCCTTCACCTTCCTCCAGGCTGCCGCCTTTCAGTGGGTCAACCCCAAGGCGTGGATCATGGCCATCGGCGCGATAACCACCTATACGCCGCAGGACGGTTTCTTCAGCAACGTGCTGCTGATCGCGGCGCTGTTCGCCCTCGTCAACTGCCCCAGCGTGGGCCTGTGGACGGTGGCCGGCAGCCTGCTGCGCAACTGGCTGGACAATCCGCACCTGCTGCGCGCGTTCAACATCGGCATGGCCCTGCTGCTGGTCGCCTCGCTGTATCCCATCCTCGTCGACACTGGAATGTTCTGATGCAAGATGTCGCCCCTACCCGTCTGCGCCCGCTGGCGGACACCTCCACTTCGGCCGTGGTCGCCGGCTTCATCGCCATGCTCACCGGCTACACCAGCTCCCTGGTGCTGATGTTCCAGGCCGGCCAGGCGGCAGGCCTGAGCGCTGGCCAGATATCCTCGTGGATCTGGGCCCTGTCGATCGGCATGGCGCTGTGCTGCATCGTCCTCTCGCTGCGCTACCGCGCGCCGGTGATGATCGCCTGGTCCACCCCGGGCGCCGCGCTGCTGATCACCAGCCTGCCGCAGGTGTCCTACGGCGAAGCCATCGGCGCCTACATCCTCGCTTCGGGCCTGATCCTGCTGATCGGCCTGACCGGCACCTTCGATCGCCTGATGCGCCGCATCCCTGCCTCCATTGCCGCCGCCCTGCTGGCCGGGGTGCTGTTCAAGATCGGCCTGGAAATCTGCGTGGCAGCCGAGCAGCAGCCTACTCTGGTGGTCGCCATGCTGCTCGCCTACCTGTTCGGCAAGCGCCTGTGGCCGCGCTACGCGGTACTCGCCGCGCTGATCGTCGGCAGCCTGCTGGCCGGCCTCTTCGGCCTGCTCGATTTCAGCGGTTTCGAACTGCAGCTGGCCACGCCGCAATGGACCACGCCGAGCTTCTCCCTGGCTGCGGCGATCAGCATCGGCATCCCGCTGTTCATCGTCGCCATGGCCTCGCAGAACCTGCCGGGCATGGCCGTGCTGCGTGCCAATGGCTACGACGTACCGGCCTCGCCGCTGCTGACCAGCACCGGCCTGGTGTCGATCCTGATGGCGCCGTTCGGCAGTCACGGCATCCACATGGCCGCCATCAGCGCCGCCATCTGCGCCGGCCCGGAGGCCCACGAAGACCCGCACAAGCGCTACACGGCGGCGGTCTGGTGCGGTGTGTTCTACGCCATCGCCGGCCTCTTCGGCGCAACGCTGGCCTCGCTCTTCGCCGCCCTGCCGGCCGCGCTGATCCTGTCCATCGCCGCGCTGGCGCTGTTCGCCTCGATCATCGGCGGCCTGACCCAGGCCATGAGCGAACCGAACGAGCGTGAAGCGGCGCTGATCACCTTCCTGGTCACCGCCTCGGGCATGACCCTGGCGGGCGTCGGCTCGGCATTCTGGGGCATCGTCGCCGGCCTGCTGACCCTGGCGATCCTCAACGCCGGCAAACGCTGAGCGGGCTCAGGCGCACCCGCGAGGGGCCCTCATGGAGCCCCTCGCTTTGCCGCGGCTACGCCCCGTCGCCCTGAGCCACCGGCTCGACCAGCTCAGCGCCGTGTACGCGGTTGACCCACAGGCCGAACAGCGCCGCCGTGACGAACATGATCAGGCTGTAGATCGCCGCCGGAATGGCCATGGTCGGGTTGTTCAGCAACGCCGGGCTCAGCGCCAGCGCGATGGCCAGGGTGCCGTTGTGGATACCGATCTCCATGGCGATGGCGATGGCCTGGCGCAGATCGAGCTTGAGCAGGCGCGGCACGCAGTAGCCCACCGCCATGCTCAGCAGGTTGAAGGCCAGCGCCGCACCACCCACCGCCGGCGCGTACTCGACGAAGGTGCGCCAGTCCTTGGCCACCGCCAGCAAGATGATCAGCAGCAGGAACAGCGCCGAAACGATCTTCACCGGTTTCTGCATGCGCTCGGCGAAGTGCGGGAAACGGCTGCGCAGCCACATGCCGATGGCAACCGGACCGAGGACGATGGCGAACACCTGCACCACTTTGGCGAACTGCAGCGGAATGGCCTGGTCGGCGGACATGAAGTGCGCCAGCGACAGGTTGACGATCAGCGGCATGGTCAGGATGGCGACCACCGAATTGACGGCGGTCAGGGTGATGTTCAACGCCACGTCACCATGGGCCAGGTGGCTGTAGAGGTTGGCCGTGGTACCGCCCGGCGAGGCCGCCAGTAGCATCAGGCCGACGGCCAGCGCCGGCGCCAGGCCGAACAGCTTGGCCAGGAAGAAGCAGGCCAGCGGCAGCAGGAGCAACTGGCAGGCCAGGCCGATCAGCACCGGCCGGGGAAACTTGGCCACGCGGGCGAAGTCGGCCAGGCTCAACGACAGGCCCAGGCCGAGCATGATGATGCCCAGCGCGGCGGGAAGGAAAAGCGTCAGCAAGGGATCGGCGGTCATTATTGTTATCGCTCCTGTTCAACCTGGCAGGATTCTGCGCAGTCAGGACCACCGCTGACAGTGGCCCTGCGTGCCAAGATTCGCCCGTGATCGCCTCCCGCGCGGGTGCGATCAGATCGCCGTGGCGCCACCGTCGACGGCCAGGGCCTGGCCAGTGGTGAAGCCGGCGTGATCGCTGCACAGGTACAGCACAGCCGCGGCGATCTCTTCCACCTTACCGATGCGCCCGACCGGATGCATGGCGGCGGCGAACTCGGCCTTGCGCGGGTCGGCCTCGTAGGCACGACGGAACATGTCGGTGTCGATCACGGCGGGGCATACCGCATTGACGCGCACCTTCTTCTTCGCGTACTCCACTGCCGCCGACTTGGTCAGGCCGATCACCGCGTGCTTGGAAGCCGCATAGATGCTCATCTTCGGCGCCGCCCCCAGGCCCGCCACCGACGCCGTGTTGACGATGGCGCCGCCCCCCTGGGCCAGCAGGAGCGGTATCTGGTGCTTCATGCACAGCCACACGCCCTTGACGTTGACGCCCATGATCGCGTCGAACTCGGCCTCGTTGCCGTCGGCCAGCTTGCCCTGCTCGATCTCGATACCGGCATTGTTGAAGGCATAGTCCAGGCGGCCGTACTGGCTCAGGGTCGCCTCCATCAGGGCCTTCACCTCGGCATCGCGGGTAACGTCGCAGCGCACGAAGCAGGCGTCACCACCGGCGGTACGAATCAGCTCGACGGTGCCTTCACCGCCAGCCACGTCGACATCGGAAACCACCACCTTGAGCCCTTCGGCGGCGAATGCCTGGGCGGTGGCGCGGCCTATGCCGGCCGCGGCGCCGGTGACCAGGGCGACCTGGCCGGAGAACGTCATGCTCATGTCTGCTTCCTCGCAACGATTCTTGTTGAATTGGCGAGGAGTCTAGCCAGACGGCTGGGCGCAGAGCAGCACTATCAGGCTCTGGAGTGACAGGTCATGCAGGGCGCTGATGGCGTGGCGCCCTGGGTCGGCGCGCGGCTCAGCCCTGCAGTTCGGCGACCACGGCGGCCAGCGCCTGCGCCGGGTCGGCGGCCTGGCTGATCGGACGACCGATCACCAGGTAGTCGGAGCCGGCATCCAGCGCCTGACGCGGGGTCAGAATGCGCTTCTGGTCGTCGGCACTGCTGCCGGCCGGACGAATGCCGGGCGTCACCAGTTGCAGGCGCGGCTGTTCGAGCTTGAGCGCCGGCGCCTCCTGCGCCGAGCAGACCAGGCCATCGAGCCCCGCTTCGGCAGCCAGGCCGGCCAGACGCAGCACCTGCGCCTGCGGCGCTACGTCCAGGCCGATACCGGCCAGGTCCTGCTGCTCCATGCTGGTCAGCACGGTCACGCCGATCAGCAGCGGCTTGGCGCCAGCCAGCTTGTCCAGTTCGTTGCGGCAGGCCGCCATCATGCGCAGGCCGCCGGAGCAATGCACGTTGACCATCCACACGCCCATCTCCGCCGCCGCCTTGACCGCCATCGCCGTGGTGTTCGGAATGTCGTGGAATTTCAGGTCGAGAAACAGCTCGAAGCCCTTGGCCTGCAGCGCCTCGACCACTTGCGGGCCGCTGCGGGTGAACAGCTCCTTGCCGACCTTTACCCGGCACAGCGCCGGATCGAGCTGGTCGGCCAGCGCCAGGGCGGCGTCACGGCTGGGGAAGTCGAGGGCGACGATGATGGGGGTTTGGCAGGCAGGCATGGGACGGCTCTCGGGCTGGGTCAAAAACGCCGCGCATTGTAGCGCAAAGCGACCGGGCGCTGGAGCAGCACGCAACCCGGCGCCACCGCAGAACGCGCTCGCCTGCCGCAGGCCGCGGAGGGGGCGCGGCCGACGGCATGCAATCAGGCGATCAGCCGCTCTCGCAGGCGCCCGAGCATGCCCATCAGGCTGCCGACCTTTTCCTGCTCACGCTCGTCACGCGGCACCTCGGCCAGGCGGCTGACCACCTGCTGCGGCTGCGCGCGCCAGATCGCCGCCTGTTCGGCGGCAGCCTTGAGGCCCTTGTCGAACAGGCCACGGCGAATCGGCTTGGGCAGGTAGCGAAAGATCTGCGCCTCGTTGACCAGGCGCAGCAGGGCCTGGGTGTCCTGAAACGGCGTGACCACCAGGCTGAGCAAGCGCGGGTGGGCCTGAGCCAGGGTCTTGAGCAGCGGCGCGGTGTCTTCGCCGGCAAGCTTGAGGTCGCCGACCAGGATATCCACGCGCTCGTTGTTCAGTTGCAGCATCGCCTCGGCGAGGTTGCGTGCACGCAGCAGGCGATGCCCCCCGGACACGCAGAACTCGCCGACCACGGCGAGGGTGTCGGGCTCGTCGTCCAGCAACAGCAGCGAGAGCGGTGCGCTCAGCTGTTCGTGGGTAGTGGCAAGCAGCGGCTGGGCCTGACGCACAGCCAGCTCGGCGGCCTGGCGCAGGGTGAAGGCCATTTCCTGCTGATCCCAGGGCTTGGTCAGGTAGCGGAAGATGCCACCGTTGTTCAGTGCTTCCACCGCCGCATCCAGATCGGAGTAGCCGGTCAGCAGGATGCGCAGGGTGTCCGGTGCGATCTCGCGCGCCTCGGCGAGCAGCTGCGCCCCGCTCATCTGCGGCATGCGCTGATCGCTGACCAGCACGTGGATGTGCTCGTCGCGCAGGCGCTGCAGGGCGCGCAGCGGGTCGCTCTCGGTCAGCACCTCGTAGTGACGCCGGAATTGCAGGGCGAGGCTGCGCAGAATGCGCTCTTCATCGTCGACGAACAGTATGCGAACGGGTGCGGACATCAGGCGCTCCTTTTCATGGCGACGGTGACGGGCAGTGGCAGGCTGATCAGGAAACGCGTGCCGCGTCCCGGTTCGGAGGCGACACGAATCTGGCCGCCGTGGTCCTGGATGATCTTGTAACTGATGGACAGGCCCAGGCCGGTGCCCTGCCCCACGGGCTTGGTGGTGAAGAAGGGATCGAAGATCTTCGCCAGGACCTCGGCCGGCATGCCGCTGCCGTTGTCCTGCAACGAGACGTGAACACCCTGCTCGTCCGCCCAGCTGCGAATCTGGATGCGCCCGACCCCGTCGATGGCCTGCGCCGCGTTGGTCAGCAGGTTGAGCAGGACCTGGTTGATCTGCGAGGGCGCGCAGGCAACGCGGGGCAACTCGCCGAGCTGCTGCACCACCTCGGCCTTGTCCTTGATGTGGTTGCGGGCGATCAGCAGCGCACTGCGGATGCAGTCGTTGAGGTCGACCTCTTCGCTCATGGCCCGGTCCAGGCGGGCGAAGTCCTTCAGGCCGACCACCAGTTCGGCGATCTGTTCCAGGCCATACAGGGTGTCCCCGTAGAGCTGCTGTAGGTCCTCGGCGAGCAGTTCCGGGGCCGCCTGCCGGCGCGCCTGTTCGGCAGCCTGCAAGGCCTCGCCCAGGCGCGCTTCGTCGCAGCCGGGATCGTTCAGGCACTGGCCCAGATGAGCCTGGGCCGCGGCCAGATCGAACAGCGGCGCGCTGAGCTCACGCAGCAGCTGCACGTTGTTCTTCACATAGCCCAGCGGGGTATTCAGCTCGTGGGCAACACCCGCCACCATCTGCCCCAGCGAGGCCATCTTCTCCGACTGCAGCAGCTGCGCCTGGGACTCCTTGAGGTCCACCAGCGCCTGGCGCAGCACGCGATTGCGCTGCGCGACCCGCGCCTCCATGGCCTTGAGCAGGTCGAGCACGGTACCCAGGCCGCAGTAGTGGCCCTGGCCATCGATGAGGATGAAGTCCTCGGTGATCGGGTACTGCAACTGCGCCGTGACCTGCTTGGCCGCCTCTTCCAGGCCGGCCTCGAGCGAGACGATCAGCGGCGCGGGATTCATCACCTCGCCCACCGGGTGGCGCCCGCGCAGGTCGCGGCCGAAGCGCTGCATGAAGATGTCCTGCAAGGTGGCGCGGCTGACCAGCCCCAATGGCAGTCCCTGGTCATCGACCACCGGCAGGGAAAGAAAGGCGCGGTGCTCGGCCGCCAGGAACAGGTCGGCCACCTCATTGATACTCATCGACGCTGCGAGTGGTTCGACCGCTCGCATCAGCGATTGCAGCGCTCTGGCTTGAGTCACGAACAGCCTCCCCCAGCTGTCTGAAAGTCGCCATTCAAACAGCGCCAAGTTGCCATCATGTGACAGAGATCACGATCGCACCCGTGCTTCAGGCGCAGCCGAGCGCCGTCGGGGCGCCCGCCTGACAACAGACAGCCGAGCGCGTATGGTGAAGGTCCATCCCCCGAGAGGAACCGTCCATGCCCTGGTACGCCTGGCTCATCCTGGTTATCGCCCTGGGCTCCATCGTCGGCAGCCTGCTGATGCTGCGTGACACGGCGAAGAAACTGCCGTTGACCGAGGAGCAGCTCAAGCGCATTCACGAGCGCAATGCCGAACAGGACGCCAAGGACAATCGCGAACGCTGAAGCGGCGACTCATCGACCTGCCGCGACAGACTGGAACGGGGACGCCGAACGGCTCGCCCACTCCTGCTAGACTGCGCCCCTCGTTCACGAGGAGGCGCCATGCCCCTGCACCTGCGCTTGCTGATTCCAGCCTTCACCCTGGCGCTGGGTTTCGCGACGGGTTTCATCCAGCCGATCGGCCTGCTGCTCGGCGCGCTGTTCAGTGCTGCCGTGCTGCTCGGTCATCGATCACTGCCAAACGGGCCGTGGGCCATCCTGGTCCTGCTCGGCGGCATTGCCCTGGCCGCGCACCTGTTGCCGGGCTTCAGCGCATGGCCGCTATGGGAGCCGCGCAAACTGAGCCCTGACGCGGCACCTTACGCGCTGCGCCTGTCCTGGGACAAACTGCTGGTGGGCATGACGCTGCTGGCCTGGTGGCTGGGGCAACCCGGCAAGCCGGCGCTCTCCTGCACGCGCGCCGGGCTGGTCTGCATCCTCACGCTGCTCGCCGTGCCACCACTGGCCATTGCCCTGGGCCTGGTCGCCTGGCAGCCGAAATGGCCAGATGGGCTCTGGCTGTGGCTGGCGGTCAATCTGGGCGTTGCGGTGGTGGCCGAGGAACTGCTGTTCCGTGGTGTGCTGCAGCCCGCCCTGACCCAGCGCCTGGGCACATGGCCGGGCCTGCTGCTCACCGCCGCCCTGTTCGGCGCGGCTCATTTGCCGTTCAGCGCGCTATTCGCCCTGCTGGCTGCCGTGGCCGGTCTCGGCTACGGCCTGGCGTTCCACTACAGCGGGCGCCTGAGCCTGGCGATCGCTCTGCACGCTGCGGTCAATCTTCTGCACGTGCTGCTGCTGAGCTACCCACTACGACTGGCATGACGGCGATGCGATACGGCGAGAAGATCCGCTCGAGCTCGCCCTTGGCCCGTAGTCGCTCGAGCAAGGCGGCGAACGCCTCGGGGCTGATCGGCGAGCCGGCACGGACCATGGCGTGATGGTGGTAGACCTGATCGATGCGCTCTGAAATCAGCAGCGCGCGGGCATGCTCGCGGTTGCGCTTGATGAAGTCGTAGAGGTTCGAACGGGTGACCAGCGCAATGTCGGCACGGCCGCGCAGGACCATCAGCAGGTTGCTGTCATGGGAATGGCCGAGGTTGGCGTTGTAGGTCCGGGTCAGGAATTCAGGGTCGCTGTTGAAGTCGGCGAAGCCGTAGTGGTAACCACGGTAGAGGGCCAGGCGCTTGCCCTGCAGCTGATCGAAGTAGTCCTGGCCACGCAACTCCTCGTCCCGCGCGACGAACAGCTCGGCATCCTCCAGCCCCATGTCGACGGCCGTGGCATCGATGTCCTGCCAGCCCCAGCTGGGGTTCTCGAAGATCGCCATGTCGATGCGCCCGCGCTGCAGATCGCCGAAACGCCGCACGATGGCCGTGGGCAGCATGGTGAAGTGATAGTCGCTCTGTTCCTGATTGAGGGCTTCGAGCAACTGCGGCAGCAGCCCGGTCGACTCACGCGCATTGGATTTGTCGACATAGGGAGGGAAATGCGCACCGCCGACCTTGACGGTCTCGGCTGCGGAAACTGCACCGACGAGCAACAGCGAGACAGCACTCAGCCATCCGTGAATCCAGCGCCGCGAATGCCGCATGTCGACTCCCCAAAAAAATCCTTCTTCTAGTTGTGGTGCAGCCTACCCGAGTCTTTGCTGACCAACCAGATAGTTTTTCAGTCCGCTACTACTTTGCCAGCCAATGTCAGACGATAGCGTCGAAGTAGCGCAGGAAGCTCACCATTTTCTTGTAACTCACTCAGCATTCCGGCCACCTGATCGGGTGTCAGCACCCCGCCAGGACGCAGCAACACCTGATGGTAATACTGCTGGTCGACACGCTCGGAAACCAGCAGTTCGGGCACCAGCTGCGGGTTCCGGTCGAGGAACATCTGCAGGTACGACCAGGTCACCACCGCCACATCCACCCGACGCGCCAGCAGCATCCGCAGGTTGCTGTCATGAGAATAGGTCATAAGCGCATCGAACGTATGCGCGAGGTACTCGGGATCCGCCTCGAAACCCGCGAAGCCATAGTGATAGCCACTGTACAGGGCCAGACGCTTGCCCTTCAGGTCGTCGAAATACGCCTGGCCACGCCCTGGTTCGGCCGCCGCGACGTAGACCTCGGCATCGTCGATGGAAAGGTTCAGCTCCAGGTGCGGCGTCGCGTCCCAGCCCCAGAGGCTCGACTCGAAGAAGATCAGGTCGAAGCGCCCGCCCTGCAGATCACGATAGCGGCGGGTCGCCGACGTCGGCACGAGCACGAAATGGTATTGCCGCTGCAATGCATTGAGCGCATGCAGCAGATCCGGGACCAGCCCCTGCGGATGCGGTGACTCGGGTTTGTCCAGATAGGGAGGGAAATGGTAGCCGCCGACACGCACCTCCTGCGCCGCGATGGCCGTCGGCACATTCAGCAGCGTGAGGTAGGTAAGCAGACAAGCAACTAGCGCACGCAAACTCGACCTCGCGTCACGTAATACAGGGTGCGATACGCCTCGGAACCCGCCAACGGTCGTCATCGACCCTAGCTTAGTTCAATTTACTCAAGCTTCCTTGCAGACCAATGACAAGGCCTCTTCGGCCAGCTGATCCAGGGTCATCGGGCCCTGGGAGCGGAACCAGGTGGTTGTCCAGCTCAGCGCGCCGGTGAGGAAGCGCCGCTGGATGAACGGGTCGCCGTTGAAGTAGCCCGCATCGCGCGCCTCGCCCAGCACCTCCAGCCAGATCTGCTCGTAGGTGTCACGCAGCGCCAGCACCTGTGCCTGCCCCGCCTCGGAAAGCGAACGCCATTCGTAGACCAGCACCGCCATCGCCTCGCCGGTACCGCCCATGATCGATTGCAGCTCGCAGCGAATCAGCGCCAGCAGGCGCTCGCGAGTGCCTTGCGCCTGCGCCAGCGCCGCACGCATCAGCGCGGTGTTGTAGACGATGGTCTCCTCCATCACCGAGCGCAGGATCTCGTCCTTGCTCTTGAAGTGATGAAAGATGCTGCCCGACTGGATGCCGATGGCGGCGGCCAGGTCGCGCACCGTCGTGCGTTCGTAGCCCTTGCTGCGAAACAGATGGGCGGCCATCTGCAGCAGCTTGCCGCGTGCGCTGTCCGGGTCGGTAATCCGGCCTGTCTCGACCAGTTCCTGCATTACCGCCTGGGCCCTGTGTTCTTCCACGCTGACTGATCCCCCTCACTGCCCTGCCCGGCAATTGTTCTGATGAATTCTCGATGCTGCCGGCAAGTACTTGTCTTGCATGATGAAATGTATGCGCCGAACACCTACCAAGCAAGCGCTTGGGCGCATTTTTGGCCGTTTTGCCCTCTCCTGGCGCTTTTCAACCAAGCGCTTGCTTGGTAATGTCGACGCATCCCTTCAATGTGTCACGGGCCATCACAATGACTAAAACCGTACGCATCGGCTGCGCCTCCGCATTCTGGGGCGACACCTCCACCGCCGCCGCCCAGCTGGTTCGCGGGGCCGAGCTGGACTATCTGGTGTTCGACTACCTGGCCGAGATCACCATGTCGATCATGGCCGGCGCACGGATGAAGAAGCCCGACGAGGGCTACGCCCGCGACTTCGTCGAGGTGCTCACGCCCCTGCTGGGCGAACTGGCGCACAAGCGCATCCGCGTCATCAGCAACGCCGGCGGGGTCAACCCGATGGCTTGTGCCGCGGCCCTGAAGGCGGCCTGCGAGCAGGCCGGCGTGCAACTGAAGATCGCCGTGCTGCATGGCGACAACCTGCAGCCCAAGCTTGGCGAGCTGGTCAAGGCCGGTACCCGCGAGATGTTCAGCGACGCGCCGCTGCCGCCCTTCTGTGTATCGGTCAACGCCTACCTGGGCGCACCGGGCATCGTCGCCGCGCTCGAACGCGGTGCCGATATCGTCGTCACCGGCCGCGTGGTCGACAGCGCCGTGGTCAGCGCGGCCCTGGTGCACGAGTTCGGCTGGGCCTGGGACGACTACGACAAACTGGCCCAGGCCGCCCTGGCCGGGCACATCATCGAATGCGGCGCGCAGTGCACCGGCGGCAACTTCACCGACTGGCGCGACGTGCCGGACTACGAACACATCGGTTTCCCCATCGTCGAGGTCGCGGACGATGGCCATTTCGTCGTGACCAAGCCGGAAGGTTCCGGCGGCCTGGTCACACCTTTCACCGTCGGCGAGCAGATGCTTTACGAGATTGGCGACCCGCGCGCCTATCTGCTGCCGGACGTGGTCTGCGACTTCACCCAGGTGCAACTGAGCCAGGTCGGCCCTGACCGGGTGCAGCTGCAGGGTGCTCGCGGCCTGCCTCCCGGCGACCGCTACAAGGTCAGTGCCACCCACCCGGACGGCTTCCGCTGCACCGCCAGTTTCCTGCTCGCCGGCATCGATGCCGTGGCCAAGGCCGAACGGGTCAGCCAGGCGATCATCCGCAAGACCGAAGAGCTGTTCGCCGAGCGCGACTGGGGCCCGTACCAGGAGGTCAGCATCGAGCTGCTCGGCAGTGAAGCCACCTACGGCGCCCACGCCCATCGCCGCTACAGCCGCGAAGTGGTGGTGAAGATCGCCGCACGTCACGCCAGGAAGGAAGCACTGCTACTGTTCTCCCGCGAAATCGCCCAGGCCGCCACCGGCATGGCCCCCGGCCTGACCGGCATCGTCGGCGGACGACCGACCGTGTACCCGGTGATCCGCCTGTTCAGCTTCCTCGTGGACAAGAGCGCCTGCACCCTGGAGGTGGAGATCGACGGCGAGCGCCAGCCGGTCGGCCTGCCGCAGGTGGCGGCCTGCGACCCGGCCCAGGTGCCCGCCCCCGCTGCCCTGCCCGTGCCCATGGACGACGCCGACAGCGCCGTACCCCTGGTGCGCCTGGCCGTGGCGCGCTCCGGCGACAAGGGCAACCACAGCAACATCGGTGTGATGGCGAGAAAGCCCGAGTACCTGCCGTGGATCGCCGCTGCGCTAACGCCCGAGGCGGTGGCTCAGTGGATGGCCCACACTCTGGATGCCGAGCAGGGACGCGTGAGCCGCTGGTACCTGCCGGGCAGCCACAGCCTCAACTTCCTGCTGGAGAACGCGCTGGGCGGTGGTGGCGTCGCCAGCCTGCGCATCGACCCGCAGGGCAAGGCGTTCGCCCAGCAGTTGCTGGAGTTCCCAGTGCCAGTGCCAAGGGCGCTGGCTGAAACGCTGTAGATGCCAATCGCAGGCTGGATGGATGGATGCTTCATCCATCCACCGGCTTCTGGTGGGAAACGCTGCGCGGCTTCCACCTTCCATGTTGTAGGAGCGGTCGGGCGACGTATCGCTTCAGCCGAGATCTGGACTGGGCAAGAGCATCGCGGCTGAAGCCGCTCTTACGGAACCGAGAAGGACAACAAGAACAATGAGCTACGACTCCGTATTCCGACCCGGCCTGTTCGCAGGCCAGACCATCCTGGTCACCGGTGGTGGCAGCGGCATCGGCCGCTGCGTGGCCCACGAACTGGCCCATCTGGGCGCTCACGTGGTGCTGGTCGGGCGCAAGCAGGACAAGCTGGAAAACACCGCGGGCGAGATCATCGAGGATGGCGGCAGCGCCAGCTGGCATGTCTGTGACATCCGCGACGAAGACAGCGTGAAGGCCATGGTCGCCACGCTGATCGCACAGCGCGGGCGCATTCACCAGCTGGTCAACAATGCCGGTGGGCAGTTCCCGGCGCCGCTGATCGGCATCAACCAGAAAGGCTTCGAGACCGTGGTACGCACCAACCTGGTGGGTGGCTTCCTGGTGGCCAGGGAAGTCTTCCTGCAGAGCATGAGCAAGCACGGCGGCGGCATCGTCAACATGCTCGCCGACATGTGGGGCGGCATGCCCGGCATGGGCCACTCGGGCGCGGCGCGGGCCGGCATGGAGAACTTCACCAAGACCGCCGCCTACGAGTGGGGCCACGCCGGCGTGCGGGTCAATGCCGTGGCACCCGGCTGGATCGCCTCCAGCGGCATGGACACCTACCCCGAATCGATGAAGAACATGATCCGCAACCTCAAGGATCACGTACCGCTGCAACGCATCGGCAGCGAGTCCGAGGTGGCCGCGGCCATCGTGTTCCTGCTCAGCCCCGGCGCCAACTTCATCAGCGGCAACACCATCCGCATCGATGGTGCCGCCAGCCAGGGCACCCGCGCCTGGACGCTGGGCAAGGCGACGAACAGCGAGTCGTACAACGGTTTCCACCGAGCCTACGTGCCCGACGTACTGAAAGACCAGGAGTAAGGCGATGCCTGTGATCCAATCGGAAATCGACGTACAAGGCGACGCCTTCGCGCAGAACCGCGAGGCCATGCTGGCGGCCATCGCCAGCTTCCGCGACGTGGAACAGAAGGTGCTCGACAAGGCCCAGGAGGCCAAGGCCAAGTTCGACAAGCGCGGCCAGCTGCTGCCCCGCGAGCGCATCAGCCTGCTGCTCGACCTCGGTGCGCCGTTCCTCGAACTGGCCTCGCTGGCCGGCTACAAGCTGCACGACGACAAGGACGGCAGCCAGGCCGGTGGCGGGCTGATCGCCGGCATCGGCTACATCGCCGGGGTGCGCTGCCTGGTGATCGCCAACAACAGCGCGATCAAGGGCGGCACCATCTCCCCCACCGGCCTGAAGAAATCCCTGCGCCTGCAGCAGATCGCGGTCGAGAACAAATTGCCGGTGGTGACCCTGGCCGAGAGCGGCGGCGCCAACCTCAACTACGCCGCCGACATCTTCGTCGAAGGCGCACGCGGCTTCGCCAACCAGGCGCGCATGTCCGCCATGGGCCTGCCGCAGATTACCGTGGTGCACGGCTCCAGCACCGCCGGCGGGGCCTACCAGCCAGGGCTGTCGGACTACGTTGTGGTGGTGCGTGGCAAGGCCAAGATGTTCCTCGCCGGCCCGCCACTGCTCAAGGCCGCCACCGGCGAGATCGCCAGCGACGAGCAACTCGGCGGCGCCGAGATGCATGCCCAGGTCGCCGGTACCGCCGAGTACCTGGCCGAGAACGACGCCGATGGCGTGCGCCTGGCCCGCGAGATTCTCGCCATGCTGCCGTGGAACCAGCAACTGCCTGCACGCCCGGCGAAAACCTGGCGCGAGCCGCTGTACCCGGCCGAGGAGCTGCTCGGTCTGGTACCAGCCGACGCCAAGAAGCCCTATGACGTGCGCGAAATCATCGCGCGCATCGCCGATGGCTCGGCGTTCCTCGACTTCAAGAACGAATTCGACAGCCAGACCGTCTGCGGCCACCTGCAGATCGAAGGCCAGGCCTGCGGTTTCATCGGCAACAACGGCCCGATCACCCCGCAGGGTGCGGCCAAGGCGGCGCAGTTCATCCAGCTGTGCGAACAGAGCAATACCCCGATCCTGTTCTTCCACAACACCACCGGTTTCATGGTCGGTACCGAGTCGGAACAGCACGGCGTGATCAAGCATGGTTCGAAGATGATCCAGGCGGTGGCCAACGCCACGGTGCCCAAGCTCACCATCGTCGTCGGCGGCTCCTACGGCGCCGGCAACTACGCCATGTGCGGACGTGGCCTCGACCCGCGCTTCATCTTCGCCTGGCCCAACAGCCGCACCGCGGTGATGGGCGGCGCCCAGGCCGGCAAGGTGCTGCGCATCGTCACCGAGGAGAAACACGCCAAGGAAGGCAAGGAGGCCGATCCGAAGATGCTCGACATGCTGGAAACCGTTACCGCGCAGAAGCTCGACAGCCAGTCCACCGCGCTGTACGGCACCGCCAGCCTGTGGGACGACGGCCTGATCGACCCGCGCGATACGCGCAAGCTGCTGGGCCTGTTGCTGGATATCTGCGCCGAAGCGAGCCTGCGTCCGTTGAAGACGAGCAGCTTCGGCGTCGCCAGATTCTGAAAAACCCAGGGCGGGTGCCACCCGCCGCCAGCCCCATTCGATACGGAGCACAACAACAATGATCTTCACCCAGGAACACGAAGAACTCCGCCGCACCGTCCGCAACTTCGTCGACAGGGAAATCAACCCGCATGTCGATGAATGGGAGAAGGAAGGTCGCTTCCCCATCCACGACATCTTCAGAAAAGCCGGCGAACTGGGTCTGCTGGGCATCTCCAAGCCGGAGCAGTTCGGCGGCATGGGCCTGGACTATAGCTACTCGATCGTCGCCGCCGAGGAGTTCGGCACCATCCATTGCGGCGGCATTCCCATGTCCATCGGCGTGCAGACCGACATGTGCACGCCCGCCCTGGCCCGCTTCGGCTCCGACGCGTTGCGCGACGAATTCCTGCGCCCGGCCATCAGCGGCGAGATGGTCGGCTGCATCGGGGTTTCCGAAGTCGGTGCCGGCTCCGACGTGGCCGGTCTGAAGACCAGCGCACGCAAGGACGGCGACGACTACGTGATCAACGGCAGCAAGATGTGGATCACCAACTCGCCATCGGCGGACTTCATCTGCCTGCTGGCCAACACCAGCGACGACAAGCCGCACGTCAACAAGTCGCTGATCGTGGTGCCGATGAAGACGCCGGGGATCAGCGTCAGCCCGCACCTGGACAAGCTCGGCATGCGCAGCTCGGAAACCGCCCAGGTGTTCTTCGACAACGTGCGCGTACCGCAGCGCTACCGCATCGGTCACGAAGGCGCCGGCTTCATGATGCAGATGCTGCAGTTCCAGGAGGAACGCCTGTTCGGCGCGGCCAACATGATCAAGGGCCTGGAGCACTGCGTCGACAGCACCATCGACTACTGCAAGCAGCGCCACACCTTCGGCCAACCGCTGATCGACAACCAGGTCATCCACTTCCGCATGGCCGAGTTGCAGACCGAGATCGAAGCCCTGCGTGCCCTGGTCTACCAGGCCACCGAGCAGTACGTGAAGGGGCGTGACGTCACCCGCCTGGCGTCGATGGCCAAGCTCAAGGCCGGTCGCCTGGGCCGCGAGGTATCCGACGCCTGCCTGCAGTACTGGGGCGGCATGGGCTTCATGTGGGACAACCCGGTGTCGCGCGCCTACCGCGACGTGCGCCTGGTCAGCATCGGCGGCGGTGCCGACGAAATCATGCTCGGCATCATCTGCAAGCTGATGGGCATCCTGCCCGGGAAGAAGAAAGCCTGAACGCAGGGAGGATCACGCCTTATCGATCCACCCTGACGGTGGACGTAAGAAGCGACGTCCACCCACGCGCCGAAACGCCATTGCCGTGCGGCGGGTTCCACCCGCCCTACACCGAGGTATGCGATGAACGACCTGCCCCACTGCGAAACCCTGCTGCTGAACCTCGAGAACGGCGTGCTGCACGTCACCCTGAATCGTCCGGACAGCCGCAACGCCATGAGCCTGGCCATGGTCGGCGAGCTGCGCGCCACCCTGGAAGCCGTGCGCCATGAGCCGGGGGTACGCGCCCTCGTCCTGCGTGGCGCGGACGGCCACTTCTGCGCCGGTGGCGACATCAAGGACATGGCTGGCGCCCGCGCCAGAGGCGGCGACGCCTACCGCGAGCTGAACCGCGCTTTCGGTGCGCTGCTGGAGGAGGCCCAGGCCGCGCCGCAGGTGCTGGTGGCCGTGCTGGAAGGCGCCGTGCTCGGCGGCGGTTTCGGCCTGGCCTGCGTGTCCGACGTGGCCATCGCCGCCAGCGACGCCAGATTCGGCCTGCCTGAGACCACGCTGGGCATCCTGCCGGCGCAGATCGCCCCGTTCGTGGTGCACCGCATCGGCCTGACCCAGGCCCGCCGCCTGGCGCTGACGGCCGCCCGTGTGGACGGCGCCGAGGCGCTGCGCCTGGGCCTGGTGCATCACTGCGAGGCCGACGCGACTGCGCTGCAACAGCGCCTGCAGGACACCCTGGCACAGATCCGCCAGTGCGCGCCGCAGGCCAACGCCCAGACCAAGGCGCTGCTGCTGGCCAGCGAACGTGAGGCGCTCGGCCCACTGCTCGACCGCGCGGCCGAACAGTTCGCCGCCGCCGTCACGGGCGCCGAGGGCGTCGAAGGCACCATGGCCTTCGTGCAGAAACGCAAGCCGAAATGGGTGCAATGATGGCTTGGACGGACTGATACCGCCGTCCTTTCGGAGCAACCGCAGGGTGGCTGTCGCTTTTCACATCCGCCCACGCACGTACCACACACGGTGGATCGAGACAGCGCGATCCACCCTACGAACATCGTGGCCCGGATGAAGTCCGCGGATCGCCGCACAGGAGCACGAAGATGCCCGCATTCAACAAGATCCTGATCGCCAACCGTGGCGAGATCGCCTGCAGGGTGATGCGCACCGCCCTCGAGCTCGGTTACCGCACCGTTGCGGTCTACTCCGAAGCCGATGCCGACGCCCGCCATGTGCAGCTGGCCGATGAGGCGGTGTGCATTGGCCCCGCCCAGGTGAACCAGTCCTACCTGCGTATCGATGCCATCATCGAGGCGGCGCGCCGGACCGGCGCCGACGCCATCCACCCCGGCTACGGCTTCCTCTCCGAGAACGCCGATTTCGCGCGTGCCTGTACAGACGCCGGCATCGTCTTCATCGGCCCGAGCGTGGACGCCATCCACCTGATGGGCAGCAAGCGCCTGTCGAAGATCGCCATGCTGGAAGCCGGCGTGCCGTGCATTCCGGGCTACGAAGGTGCCGCCCAGGATGACGACACCCTGGCCAGCGAAGCCGAGCGCATCGGCTATCCGCTGATGATCAAGGCCAGTGCCGGTGGCGGCGGTCGCGGCATGCGCCTGGTGCAGGCATCCGCTGAGCTGCTGGCGCAGATTCGCACGGCCCGCTCGGAGGCGCAGAACGCCTTCGGTTCCGGCGAGCTGATCCTCGAACGCGCAGTGATCCGCCCGCGCCACGTCGAGATCCAGGTGTTCGGCGACACCCACGGCAATATCGTCTACCTCGGCGAGCGCGACTGCTCGGTGCAGCGCCGCCACCAGAAAGTGGTCGAGGAAGCGCCCTGTCCGGTGATGACGCCCGAGCTGCGCCGCGCCATGGGTGAAGCCGCGGTGAAGGCGGCAGTCTCGGTCAGCTACGTCGGCGCCGGCACGGTGGAGTTCCTGCTCGACGCCAGTGGCGAGTTCTTCTTCCTGGAAATGAACACCCGGCTGCAGGTGGAGCACCCGGTCACCGAACTGATCAGCGGACAGGACCTGGTGGCCTGGCAGATTCGCACCGCTGCCGGCCAGCCACTGCCGCTGCGCCAGGAGGAAATCCGCCTGCAGGGTCACGCCATCGAAGTGCGCCTGTATGCCGAGGATGCCGCCGCCGGCTTCCTGCCACAAACCGGCCAGGTTCTGCGCTGGGAGCCGGAACTGCTGCCGGGTGTACGCATCGACCACGGCCTGCTCGAAGGCCAGGCCGTCACGCCCTTCTACGACCCGATGCTGGCCAAGGTCATCGCCTACGGCGAGACCCGTGACGAAGCCCGGCGCAAGCTGGTGCGCGCCGTGGAGCGCTGCGTGCTCCTCGGGGTCAACGGCAACCAGCGTTTTCTCGCCAACCTGCTCGAACACCCGCAGTTCGCTGCCGGCAACGCCACGACGGCGTTCATCGCCGAACACTTCGAGAACGATCCCAGCCTGCAGCCACACAGCGCCAGCCTGGCCGAGCTGGCCATCGCCGCCGCCCTGCTCTACCAGGCCTCGGCAGGCGCGCGCGCGCATCAGCCGGGGCTGTCCGGCTGGCGCAACGCGGGCGGTGCGCCCTGGCGCTGCGTGCTCAAGCAGGGCGAGCACAAGCATGCCGTCGAGCTGGAGGTGGTCGCCGGCGGCCCCCAGGCACAACTTCGCGTGAGCCGGGGTGACGAGCAGCTGTGCCTGCGCCTGCTGGCCAGCGACGGACGCTGGCTGACCCTGGAGCTGGACGGCGTGCGCCGCCGCCAGGCTTATCACCACGAAGGCGAGCGCCTGTGGCTGTATGGCGAGCAGGGCAACCTGGAACTGCTGGACGTCACCCACGAACCGGCCGGGGGCCAGAATGCCGCCAGCAGCGGTGCGGTGAAGGCGCCGATGGACGGCGCCATCGTCGATGTCCTGACCAGCGAGGGCGCCAGCGTCACCAAGGGCCAGCTGCTGCTGGTGCTGGAAGCCATGAAGATGGAGCACCCGCTCAAGGCGGGTGTCGACGGCATCGTCCGGCGGATCGGCGTCAGCCAGGGCGACCAGGTCAAGAGCCGTCAACTGCTGGTGGAAATCGAAGCTTCAGAAACCTGATGCGGGTGGATGGCACTGCATCCATCCGCCCCGACACCGCCCGGGTGGGTGAACGGAACGTCATCCGCCCTACGACAACAACGAGCCCCGGAGCACTCCCATGTCACTTTCTGCCAAGACCCTGTTCATCACCGGCGCCAGCCGTGGTATCGGCCGTGAAATCGCGCTCAAGGCCGCCGCCGAGGGCGCCAATATCGTCATCGCGGCCAAGAGCGCCGAACCGCATCCCAAGCTGGAGGGCACCATCTTCAGCGTCGCCGCCGAAGTCGAGGCCGCTGGCGGCAAGGCGCTGCCCCTGCAACTGGACGTACGCGACGAACAGGCCGTGGCAGCCGCCATGGCGCGCGCAGCCGAGCATTTCGGCGGCATCGACGCGCTGGTCAACAACGCCGGCGCGATCAAGCTGGTGGGGGTGGAGCGGCTCGAACCCAAGCGCTTCGACCTGATGTACCAGATCAACACCCGCGCCGTGATGGTCTGCAGCCAGGCTGCCCTGCCCTATCTGAAACAGAGCGCCGGCGGGCATATCCTCAACCTGTCGCCGCCACTCAACCTCGACGCCAAGTGGTTCGCCCAGCATGCTCCCTACACCGTCACCAAGTACGGCATGAGCATGCTGACCCTGGGCATGAGCGAGGAATTCAAGAAGTACGGCATCAGCGTCAACTCGCTGTGGCCGAAGACCATGATCGCCACCGCCGCCATCGAGTTCGAACTGGGCAGCCGCGACGCCTTCAAGCGTGCGCGCACCCCGGCGATCATGGCCGACGCGGCCCGTGCGATCCTGGCGAGCGAGGGCCGCAGCATCAGCGGACGCCTGCTGATCGATGAGGACATCCTGCGCGAACAGGGCCAGAGCGATTTCGAACAGTATCGCTTCGACCCCGCAGGCGGCAGCCTGATACCCGACCTGTTTGTCGACTGAACACTGCGGCCCTTCGTAGCCCGGATGCAATCCGGGGGAACCCGAGCACCAATCCCCGGATTGCATCCGGGCTACGGCTGCACGCGGGCCCATGGCGGAGCGGGCCTGTTCTGCCGCCAGGGCATGCCCTGGAGAGCGACGCCTATTTGCCGATCTGCCCTCGTCCGCATGCGCCAGGGCCATGGCTGCGCCCAGCCAGGCCAACTAGAGTCAGGCCTCGCGTCCCACGACTGACACCCCAAGTGCGAGCCCCATGAGCCAAACCGATCTGATTTCGCCCATTCGCTTTCTGGCCCACCTGCCGCAGCACCTGCCGCGCGTGCCGCGCATGCTGCGCGGCCTCTACTACGCCGGTATCCGCAACCGCGAGAAACCGCTGTCGCTGGCCTGGGCGCTGCAACGCGCCGCCCGGCATCACCCCGAACGCCCGGCGCTGATGGACGAGCAACGCCAGATCAACTACCGCGACTTCAATGCCTGGGCCAACCGCCTGGCCTGGGCGTTCAAGCGCGAAGGTGTCAGGCATGGCGACGTGATCGCGGTGATGCTGGAAAACCGCCTGGAGCTGCTGGCGATCCTCGCCGCCCTGAGCAAGCTCGGTGCCGTCGGCGCACTGATCAACACCACCCAGCGCGGCAAGGTCCTGGCGCATAGCTTCAATCTGGTCGAACCGCGCCTCCTGGTGATCGGCGACGAGCTGCTCGGAGCCTTCGAGGAAATCGCCGAGCACCTGCACGACCCGCATGCTCGCCGCTACTGGGTGGCCGATCAGGACTGCCTGGTCGATACGGGGCGGCCGCCGAGCGGCTGGGCCAATCTCATGCAGCTGGGCAGCGGCCAGGCGCAGGACAACCCACCGGACAGCCTGCGCGTCCGCATGAAGGATGCCTGTTTCCTGATCTACACCTCCGGCACCACCGGCCTGCCCAAGGCCTCGATCATGAGCCATGGCAAGTGGATCAAGGCATACGGCGGCTTCGGCCACTCCGGCCTGACCCTCAACGCGCACGACGTGCTCTACCTCACCCTGCCCTGCTACCACAACAACGCCGTCACCGTATGCTGGAGCGCGGCGCTGGCCGGCGGTGCCGCCATTGCCCTGCGGCGCCGTTTCTCCGCCAGCGCCTTCTGGAGCGACGTGGCGCGCTACCGGGCCACCTGCTTCGGCTACATCGGCGAGCTGTGCCGCTATCTGCTCAACCAGCCCGTGCAGCCGGCGGAGCAGAACAACAGCCTGCGCTGCATGATCGGCAACGGCCTGCGTCCGTCGATCTGGGCCGAGTTCAAGCAGCGCTTCGGCGTCCGACAGATCACCGAGTTCTATGCCTCCAGCGAAGGCAACATCGGCTTCACCAACGTGTTCAACTTCGACAATACCGTCGGCTACACACCGGCCACCTACGCCATCGTGCGCTACGACCTGGAGAACGACTGCGTCCTGCGCGATGCGAAGGGCTTCCTGCACAAGGCCGCCAAGGGTGAAGCGGGCCTGCTGATCAGCGAGATCAGCGCCAAATGGCCCTTCGACGGCTACACCGACCCGGCCAAGAGCGAGTCGGTGATCCTGCGCAATGTGTTCAAGCAGGGCGACGCCTGGTTCAACACCGGCGACCTGATGCGCGATATCGGCTGCAAGCACGCGCAGTTCGTCGACCGCCTCGGCGACACCTTCCGCTGGAAAGGCGAGAACGTCTCCACCACCGAGGTGGAGAACGTGCTCGGTGCCTTCCCCGGCGTGGAAGACGCGGTGGTCTACGGCGTGGAGATTCCCGCCACCAACGGCCGCTGCGGCATGGCTGCACTGCGCCTGACGCCCGGCAGCGATCTCGATGGCGCGGCGCTGGCGACCTACCTCGACGCGGAGCTGCCGGCCTACGCCGCGCCCCTGTTCATCCGCCTGCTCGGCGAAGTGGAGACCACCGGCACCTTCAAGTACAAGAAAACCGATCTCAAACAGGCCGCTTACGACCCGGCCCGGAGCCACGACCCACTCTACGTGCGCCTGCCCGACACTGCGCACTTCCAGCGCCTGGACAGCACGCTGCACGCGGCCATCGTGCGCCAGGACTATCGTTTCTGAAAGCGCAACGCCCAGATCAGCTCGTCCCTGGGCGCGAGGGGTCAGGTGAGTGACTGCCAGCTCTGCAAATGTTCCCGATCCAATCGCAGCCAATGCACGGCATCGCTCAATTGTTCCGCTGGCAACCAGATATCGCCACTGCGAATCAGCATCTGTCGGGGTAGCGCCAGTAGCACCTGCAGCGTGATCAGTTCTGCAACCTGAGCGGCGCCAGCAACATGCAGTCCAGTCTCATCGAACGCCTGCAGACATGGCGACTGTTCCAGCGGCTGATCGGAATGACGCAACGTGTGTTCATGGGTGTCCAACACCAGCAGATACCAAGCCGCACCATCCGCGCCAGCAACTCGACGGGTTAGCGCCAGGTAGCGACCATCCGTCGACCAGATCAGCGACGGTGCCAGGTCAGCTAGGGCACAACCGGAAGCGGTCAACACACAAGCGCCCCCTGGAGCCTGTGCAGCGACTTCCACCTCGGCGCCGTCCAGCCCGAACAGCCAAGCGGCGTCCCGCCCATCTGGCGCAGGGAGCACGTAATCCCCCAGGGCACTGGCGGGCACCGGTCCCGACTGCACACGCCAGTTGGGTATCGGACGCAACGACCAGGGATCTACCGCCACCCGTACGGACCGATACTGCAAGCGCCCCTGGGCGACAAAGGCATCAGCCTGATCCGCCGCAGGTGCCTGCGCCTCCAGACGCGGCAGGCCGCCAGCGCCGACTGCGGCTTGCCGTCCGGTGATCTGCTGCAGAGTGATGACACCCTCCTGGAACGTATCCAACCCGGCGATCAAGAACGCTTGCTCGAGAAAGATCAGGCGTCGAGCCAGAACATCCGCCACGGCCAGTCGGTGCACGACGGCAGGCGCCTCGGCGAAAGCGGTCAATGCCAGGTATCGCCCGCAGTCGGACGTGAGCTGGTCGAGACACCAAAGCCCCGGTAACTGCCAGTCTCCGATCATGCAGCTAAAGGCATGACGGCGGCCATCGCGGCTCTTGCGCAGCAGCTTCAGGCAGGGCTGTACGCCACCCTGCATTGCCGGTAACAACAACGAAACGCGCTCCGTCTGGTCTCCATCCAGCTCGATGCACAGCTTCAACGGGCAGGCAGCGGTCGATGGCCGGTCAGTGCTCGGCCGCAGCCAGGCATCGTAAACGAGACGCGCGCCCTCCAGTCGGCTGGGCGCACGCCACTCGACCTGCGGTTCATCGTCGAGCGACTGCCAAGGCACATCCAGAGGGCGCCAACCGGAGCTCGCTTGCCATAGCCATGTGGCGATTTCTTCAACCGGCTGGCTCTCGGCACGCGCCCGACAGGCCAGGGCCTCGCCGTCATCGCGCCACAATACCGACGCCCCCTGCTCAAGCAACAACCCGCTGGGTTGATCATCCAACCACAGGCTATAGCCGGGCTCCACGCCGACCGGCTCGCCACGCAGCATGTGGCCACCTTGCGGCGACGTGAAGATCAGATGGCCGCTGGCATCGATTTCTCCCCGACAGTGCGCCTCCTGCACCGCAGGGTTGACGATGGAAGACGAAGCGCGCGGCACCAACGAATCTTCAACGACATCTTGGGCAATCACGCGAGGGGACCACCGATCGATGCTCGTCCGCAGTCCGTTGGCCACCCGAGCATCTACGGCCCAGGCGAAACCATCAGCTGATGTCGCCAGCCAGACAGTGCTGTGCTGCGGGCAGTAGCTTGTCCGGGGAGCAACCGCCAATGCTGGCCGCGTGCCCTGAAAGCGCAGATCGAGGTTGTGCTGGACCCTGGGGTTTCCGAGATCCAGAAAATTCACCCACAGCAGCAGATGCACGCAGCCAAAGAGCAGGATGAATAACCCGACAAAGAACCCCAACCAGCCGGAAACCTCCCCCCAGAGCTGAAAGCCGAAAGCGATCAACAGCAGGAGCAGGGGCTCGGGCAGATGCCTGGCGATCTTCGGATATCCCGCGAGGGCGATGATTGCCATGACAAAGAGTAGTGACACGATAAGCCACAGCACGCTCCACCAAGGCAGGAAAACACCCGCGAGAATGGGCGTGATGAACGCAAGCAAGGCGAGCACCACTCTGTCCTGAGAGGGGCAATCGAACTCATCGGCCATGACGGACATTCGGCACTCCTTGCCAGTGATTCAGATTCAGAGGCCGGCGATGGTAACAGCATGCTGCCCGTACGGACTTGAGCCAGCCCGCAATCCATCCTGATCGTAGCGAGCGAGATAAGCGGCGATTACCAGCCGCCTACCGCTTGAACTCGAACTGTACCTCGGCGCCTTCGATCGAATCCCAGTAATCGTCCTCGCGCTCATTGCTGATCAGTCGGCCGCTGATCTGGAATGGGCTCTGCAGCTCGGGCTTCTCGCCGAACAATGGCGGCAGCAGCGGTGCAAGATCCTCGCGGGTTTCGCCTTCCAGGGCCTGCGCGAACAGCTCCCGCGGCACGCTCAGGTCCAGTGCCGGCGTCGCTTCGGAGGTAGCTCGGGGCGCCTTGCCGACCTCGGCCTTGGGTTTCGCGGCAGGCTGCGGCTCGGCACGGGCGGGCGTGGCTTCAACCGCCTCGGCCACTGGCTGCGCGTCGACAGGCGCTGTGCTGGCCACCTCGACTGCCTGCGCCTCGACGGCAGACTCAGCCACCAGCGGAACGGATTCCGGCCGTTGCGCGACGGGGTCTGCCGCACGCTCGCAGGCGCTCAGCAAACCCAGGCACAACAGCAACAGAGCGGACTTACGCATCATGGGACAACGGCAACTCGGTGAATGAGACAACCATGCTCCTCCGACCGGGCATGGCTGGCAAGCCGACTTACATGACCTTTACCTGACATCAGTCTTGCGGCGGTTGCGTGGCCAGATGCGTCAGTTCGGCCTCGATATCCAGCTGCGGGTAGTCGGCCTGCAACTGGTCGTACAGCTGCTGGGCCTTGTCCTTCTCCCCCGCTCGACGCAGCTCGAGCAGGCGCAGCAAGGCCTCGCGCGGCTCGCTCTGGACGACCAGCTCGGCCAGCGGTTCGCTTGCAGCGGTGCTGGCCATGGGGGCATCGACCAACGCCGCCGGGGCGACCGGGGCGGCCTGGCGTGCCATGGCCTCGCTCTTCATGCGCTCTCGCGGCTCGGCCATACGCGCCACCGACTCGTTCTCCGCTGCGCGCTTGGCGGCCATCTGCGCCGGTGGCGCCGGGCTCATCACCACGCTCGGCGGCACGCTGTCGAAGGCCTCCGGCGTCTGCTCCAGCGTGCGCCAGGTCAGGCTGACGCCGATGCCCAGGCAGGCCACACCGGCCAGCGCCACCGACCAACGCTGCCGACCGCTGCCGAACAGCCACTGGTGCAGGCGCTGCCCCCATCCGGCCTCGGCCGCAGCCGCGCCCTTGGCATCGCGCGCGGCCGCGCTGGCCGCCATCAGGATGCGTGTATCCAGCTCGGCCGAGGGCTCGCCACTGCCGTGGGCACGGAAGTGCGCCAGCAGCGCCTGTTCGTGCTCCAGAGGTTCTCGTTCATCTGTCATGCGGACAACTCCTCGGTGGCCAGCAGCCGGCGCAACTTCTGCAGGGCGTAGCGCAGACGGCTCTTGACCGTCTCGGCCGGCGTGCGGGTCAACTCGGCAATCTCGTTCAGTTCCAGGTCGCCATGGGCGCGCAGCAGGAACACTTCGCGCTGCTCCTCCGGCAAGTCGGCCAGCGCCGCCTGCAGCCGCTCGCTGTCACGCGTCAGCCCCCAGCGCTGCTCCGGCCCCGGCTGCGGGTCGACCTGGGCATGCTGGCCCTCATCGTAGGGCTCGTGCCCGGTCTGCTGTCGGCCACTCTTGCGCCAGTGATCGATCAGGCGATTACGCGCGATCTGATACAGCCAGGTCTTGAACAGCACGGCCTCGCGCTGCTCGCTCTGGCTGCGCACCAGGCTCATCCAGGTTTCCTGGAACACTTCCTCGGCCAGGGCATGCTCGCCGCACAGTCCGAGCAGGAAGCGAAACAGGCCTAGCCGATGGCGCTGGTACAACGCGTTGAAGGCCGCGGCATCGCCGCGGCGGTAACGCCGCAACAAGGCGGCGTCGTCATCCGTGAGAGGTGCGTTCACTGCAGGGCTCGTGTCTGGGTCGAGCCGGAAGTTTGCAGGCTCTGGGCGATTTCGGCCAGCTGAATGAACTCGCCACGCAGGCCAAAGCGATCCTCGCCCTTGGCCGAGCGCGCCAGGTCGATACTGCGCGCCAGGTCGAAGTCCCCGGTGTAGCGACCACCCTTGAGCTGCTGGGCGAACGCCGCTACCGCCGCAGCAAAGCGCAGGTCTTCGCTGGCAGTGGCGATCGGCTGCGCCTGCGCGCGCAGGATGGGACGCTCCAGCAAGCGGCTCGTCGACGTGCCAGGAGCCTTGTAGCGGATGCGCAACCAGGCCAGTTCACCCGCCCTGCTCTCCGGCTGCGTGCGCGGCTGGTAGCGCAACGGCTCCAGCCAGCCCTTGGCGCCGGCCGGAACGATCTCGTACAGCGCGGTGACGCTGTGCCCGGCGCCGATCTCGCCCGCGTCGACCTTGTCGTTGCTGAAGTCCTCGCGCTTGAGCGCACGGTTCTCGTAACCCAGCAGGCGATACTCGCTGACCTGCGCCGGGTTGAACTCCAGCTGCAGCTTCACGTCGCCAGCTACCGTCACCAGCGTGGAACCCAGCTGGTCGACCAGCACCTTGCGTGCTTCACGCAGGTTGTCGATATAGGCGTAGTTGCCGTTGCCGGCATCCGCCAGCTGCTCCATCAGGCGTTCGTTGTAGTTGTCCACACCAAAGCCCAGGGTCGTCAGGGACACCCCGGTCTTGCGCTTGTCCGCAGCCAGTTGCTTGAGGCTGTCGAAGTCACTGATGCCGACGTTGAAGTCACCATCGGTGGCCAGCAGGATGCGGTTGATGCCGTCCTTCATCAGGTGTTTCTGCGCCTGCTGGTAGGCCAGTTGAATGCCCGACTCCCCCGCCGTCGAGCCGCCGGCCGTCAGCTGCTCGATGGCACCACGAATGGCCGCCTTGTCGCTGCCCGGCGTGGAGTCCAGCACCACCTGGCTGGCACCGGCATAGGTCACCAGCGACACACGGTCTTGCGGGCGCAGCTGGTCGACCAGCAACTTCAGGGTGCCCTGCACCATCGGCAGGCCCTCCCGGCGGTGCATCGAGCCGGAGACATCGACGAGGAACACCAGGTTGGCCGGCGGCATCTCCTCGACGCGGCGATCAGACGCCTTGATGGCAATACGCAGCAGGCGGGTCTCCGGGTTCCAGGGTGTCACCGCCAGTTCGGTGCTGACACCGAACGGCGCATCGCCCTGGGGCAACGGGTAGGCATAGGGGAAATAGTTGACCAGCTCCTCCAGGCGCACCGCATCCTGCGGCGGTAACTGCCCGCCGTTGAGGAAGCGTCGCACGTTGGCATAGCTGCCGGTGTCGACATCGATGCTGAAGGTGGACACCGGCGTCTCGCTGACGGCGAAGACCGGGTTGTCGGCGTAGGCCTGGTACTGCTCGCGCGACTCGTCGCGATAGCCTGGCGGCAGGACATCGGCGAGAGGTGCAGGCGCATGGGCGAGCTGCGCCATGCGCTTCTGGCTCGGCTCGGCGAGCATCTCCAGCGCGGCGGCCGGCTTGGCCGCGCGCTCACGCAGGACCGGTGCGGCTTCGGCTTTGCTGGCCTGCGCCTCGGGCTCCGGCCCGGAAGCACTGCACGCTGCCAATGCCAGCAAGGCACCAGCCGAGAACCCGACGGCAAGCGGGCGAACGAACGACGAACGATGGGGGGACATGTGGCACCTCCTGGGCAATGGCACGAGACCTTCGCTCAGGTAGACGCAGCCCCCTCCCCGGACGGGTTAACGCCCGCCGATATTTTCACGATTCCCAGACGCCGCCGGCTTCCTGGCACAACTGCGTGGCCAGCATGCCCAGCGTCATCAACGCCCGCTCCGCCTCGCGATTCCACGGGATGCCGCAGTTGAGGCGCACGCAATGGTTGAACTGCTCGGTGTTGCTGAAGATCAGCCCCGGCGCGATCGAGATGCCCTGCTGCAGCGCCCGCACATGCAGGTCCTTGGTGTTGACCCGCGCCGGCAGGCTGACCCAGAGAATGAAACCGCCCTTGGGCCGGGTCATCTGCGTCCCTGCGGGGAAATACTGCTGCACCGCTAGCTGGAAGGCGCTGAGGTTCTTGCGGTACTCCTGGCGGATATGCCGCAGGTGGCGGTCATATCCGCCGTTCTCCAGGTAAGCCGCCACCGCCATCTGCGTGACGCTGCAGGCCGAGTGCGTGGTAAAGGTCTGCAGGCGCTGAATCTCGTCCTGATACTTGCCGGCGACGATCCAGCCGATGCGCACCCCCGGCGACAGCGTCTTGGAGAAGCTCGAGCAGTAGATCACCCGGCTCTCGCGGTCGTGCGACTTGAGCGCCTTGGTCGGCCCCTGCTCGAACATCAGCTCGCCGTAGATGTCGTCCTCGACGATCTGGAAATCGTAGTCCCCGGCCAGGCGCAACAGCTGGCGCTGACGCTCCTCGGGTATGGTGCCACCCAGCGGATTGGACAGCCGTGCGGTCAGCACCAGCGCCTTGATCGGCCACTGGTTGGCCGCCAGCTGCAAGGCCTCGAGACTGATGCCGGTAGTCGGGTCACAGGGAATCTCGATGACCTTGAGCCCGAGCAAGTCGGCCAGCTGCAACAAGCCATAGTAGGTCGGCGACTCGACGGCGATCAGGTCTCCCGGCTTGGTCAGCACGCGCAGGCTCATCTGCAGGGCGTCCACGCAACCATGGGTGATCACCACCTCCGACGGATCGACCACCACACCCGCATCACGCATGCGGATCGCCACCTGGCGGCGCAGCGGCTCGAAGCCGGGGCTGAACATGTAGCTGAACGCGCGTGGACTGTGAAAGCGGGTGACCTTGGCCAGTTGCTGGTGCAGCGCCCGAACCGGCAGGTAATCGACGTGCGGCACCGCAGCGCCGAGCGGGAACACCCCCTCGCGCCGCGACTCGGTCAGCACCTGGTTGATGATGCTGGCACGGGTGACCAGCCCAGGGCGCTCCACCTTGGCGATATCCGGCGTCGGCGCCGTCAGCGCGGGCGTCTGGTGCACGTAGAAGCCTGACTGGGGCCGCGCCCGGATCAGCCCCTGGTCCTCGAGGTTGGCATAGGCCTGCAGCACAGTGGCGTGGCTGACATTGAGCTGTGCGCTCATCTTGCGCACGGACGGCACCCGCTCCCCCGGCTGATAGACGCCACGACGGATGTCCTCGGCCAACTGCTGGGCGATGCGCTGATAGAGCAACAGATTGGTCATGGATCATCCTCCGGGTCACTGAACCGTAACAGTAACCGATTGCTACACAATTGTACCGGCACAGATTAGAACAGTTTCCTTCATACAGCACCCACTGGGTATCTGTGTCTCGCCAGCAGCGCCAGAGGCCCGGATGACAGGCAACAAAAAACCCCGGCCAGTGCCGGGGTTCTGGGTAACGCCTGGGTCAGCGCTCGGCGCCGAGCCTGCCGCGCTCGTCGGAGAAGACGATCTCCACCCGGCGATTCTGCGCCCGCCCGCGCGCCGAGGCATTCTCGGCCACGGGGAAGTCGACACCATAGCCCGCGACCTGGATGCGCTTGGCGTCGATACCGAGGTCGACG
This sequence comes from Pseudomonas sp. BMW13, assembly GCF_013357275.1. Taxonomy (NCBI): domain Bacteria; kingdom Pseudomonadati; phylum Pseudomonadota; class Gammaproteobacteria; order Pseudomonadales; family Pseudomonadaceae; genus Pseudomonas; species Pseudomonas sp. BMW13. Next base: position 57,645 of record NZ_SUKD01000016.1, read on the forward strand.
AGCAGATCGGCCACCGCCTGCGCACGTGCGCGGGACAGCGCCAGGTTCTCCGCCGTATCGCCGGTGTTGTCGGTATAGCCTTCGATGCGTACACGCCGCTGCGGGTTGATCTGCAGGAACTGCACGAGCTTGAGCACCGTGCGGTTGGCCGCAGGCTGCAGATCCGCACGGCCGGCATCGAACAGCATGTCGCCGAGCGTCATCACCAGGCCACGCTCGGTCTCGCTGGTGGCCAGGCTGACCATCTGCTCCTCCAGCCAGCCATTGTGCTGCTGCACACTCAGCAGCTTGGCTTCACGCAGGGTTAGCTGCAGGCGCTGACGCTCCAGCTCGAGCTTGGCCGCGCGCTCCTGATTGAGGTTGATGTCGCTGTGCTGCCGGGCGATCTCGGCATAGCGCTGGCTGAGGTAGGCGTAGTGACGCACGTCCGCCGCGCTGCCCCAGTAACTCGACAGACGCTCGGCACGTGCCAGCGACTCACCGGCGCGGATCACGTCCTTGGGTGCTGCCCGCAGGACACCGGGGTCTTCCTTGACGGACTGGAAGCTCACGCGCGCCCGCTCCAGCGTCTCTTCGTTCGCCGCCTGGTTCAACGCACAGCCACTCAGCAGCGCTGCCCCCAGCAACAGACCACCCAGATTGCCGAAAGCCCTCATCACATGGCCCCCAGCTGCTGGCGCAGTCGATTGATACGCTGATTGATTTCCAGCAACTGCTCATGCCCCTTGGCATTGATATGTTCGGCTTCGGCCAGGCGTGCATCCAGCTCGGCCTGCTCGGCCAGCAGACGCGCGGCCTTGTTCTCGCCGTCCTGCATCGCGGCCTGGGCCTGGGCGAACTTTTCTTCGGCCAGGCGCAAGGAGGCCGATTGCTCACCGTCCACGCCCAATGTCCGGGCCTGGGTCAGCGCCTGTTCGGTCAGGCGCAGTTGCTCGACGGGAGCAGGATCGCTGGCGCAGGCGGTCAGGCCCAGCACCATGAGCAAGGGAAAGGTTCGTTTGATCACGCAAGTTTCCTACTGAGTAACGTCGCCAACCGGGTCGGGCTGCATCTGCTGCGCCTTCCACAACTCCATGTTGTGTTGCAGGAACTGCTCGGGCAGCCCGGCGGCGACCAATTCTGTCATCTTCCGCGCCAGCTGTCCGCGCAACCACGGCTCGTTGCAGGCCGAGTTGTGCGACAGGGTGAGGTACAGGCCCTCACTGGAGATCGGTGGGTCCAGCACCTCGAGGTCATCGTCCACGCCCAGGGTCTCGGCCAGCGCCAGCCCGGGATAACGCTCGTAGAGCACATAATCGGTGCGCCCGAGCAGCAGCTTCTGAAACGCCTGGGTCAGGCTGGAAACACCTTCCAGGGTCAGGTTTTCCTTGGCGAAGCTATCGAACTGCTGGCCGAAGCTGTTGCCCACCAAAGTATCGCCGGTATGCCCCTGCAGGTCGATCCAGCTGCCATAGGCGAACCCTTCGTCCTTGCGCACCCAGACCACGCTGGGCGTGAAGAAGAACGCCGGATGCACGTAATCCATGTTCTCCAGACGCGGCAGCGTGATGAATGCGCCGGCGAGCAGGTCGACACGCCCGGTGCGCACCTCGTCCTGCGCCCGCGACCAGGGGCCGGTGTAGATCACGTCGACCACCACGCCCAGTTCCTTGGCCAGGTGCTTGAGCAGGTCGGCATTGGCCCCGATCAACTGCTGCGGGTTCTGCGGGTCGCGCCACAGGTAAGGGGGGTATTCCGGGTTACCGGTCGCCACCAGGCGCTCGCACTTGCCCGCAGCCAGGCCGGTAAGCGGCATCAGGACCAAGGCGCACCACAGCAACAGCGACTTAAACGGATAACGCTTAGGCATCGGCTACTCTCGGTTCATGCGTTGATCGGCAGGATGACGAAGCATCCCGGAAACCTTCAGTGTTCATGCTAGCTTAATGGCGCCGCCATAATAATTCGCGATAAGGACGCGCCATGAAAAAACTGCTGCTCTTGCTACTGGTGCTGCTGTCAGCCAGCGCTGCCATCCTCTACGCCTTCCCCTCGACCCAGCTGGCGGGGTTGCGCCTGATCGAGCAGTATCGCGCCGGGCTCAGCCATGAACGACTGCGTGTCGGCGATCTTAACATCCATTACTACCGGGGAGGACCGGACACGGCCGAAACCCTGGTATTGATCCATGGCTTCGCTGCGGACAAGGACAACTGGCTGCGCTTCTCCCGCGACCTGACCCACGACTATCAGGTGATCGCGCTGGACCTGCCAGGCTTCGGCGACAGCGACCATCCCGCCGGCAGCTATGACGTCGGCACCCAGGCCGAGCGCCTGGCCGGCATTCTCGACGCGCTGGGAATCGAGCGCGCCCATGTCCTGGGCAACTCCATGGGCGGACATATTGCCGCTCTCTACGCCGCACGCTATCCGCAGCGTGTCAGCTCGCTGGCGCTGTTCGACAACGCCGGGGTCGAAGCGCCGCACAAGAGCGAACTGTTCCAGCTGCTGGAGCGCGGCGCCGACAACCCGCTGGTGGTGCGCAGCCAGGAGGACTTCCAGCGCCTGCTGCAATTCGTCTTCGTCGAGCCCCCGTACCTGCCGGAGTCGCTCAAGCAGTACATGGCCGAACAGAGCATGGCCAACGCGGGCCACTACGACCAGGTGTTCCAGCAACTGGTCGAACGCTACATTCCCCTCGAGCCGGAACTGCCCAAGATCGAGGCCCCGACCCTGCTGCTCTGGGGCAAGCAGGATCGCGTGCTGGACGTGTCGAGCATCGACGTCATGCAACCCCTGTTGCACAGGTCCAGCGTGGCGATCATGGACAACGTCGGCCACGCCCCGATGCTCGAACGCCCCGAGGAAAGCGCCCTGCTCTACCGGCGCTTCCTCGACAGCCTGCAGCAGCCTTGAAGCCAGGCAATAAAAAACCCGCTCATCAGAGCGGGTTTTTCGTAGCGGGAAAGCAGGTCAGACCAGCTTTTCCAGCTCCGGTACGGCTTCGAACAGGTCAGCGACCAGGCCGTAGTCAGCCACCTGGAAGATCGGCGCTTCTTCGTCCTTGTTGATCGCCACGATCACCTTGGAGTCCTTCATGCCGGCCAGGTGCTGGATCGCGCCGGAGATACCGACGGCGATGTACAGCTGCGGCGCGACGATCTTGCCGGTCTGACCGACCTGCATGTCGTTCGGCACGAAGCCGGCGTCGACAGCGGCGCGCGAAGCACCGACGGCAGCGCCCAGCTTGTCGGCCAGGGCGTACAGGTGCTTGAAGTTGTCGCCATTGCCCATGCCGCGGCCGCCGGATACGACGATCTTGGCAGCGGTCAGTTCCGGACGGTCGGACTTGGCCAGCTCTTCGCCGACGAAGGCGGACTTGCCGGCATCGGCCGGGCCGGATACCGCTTCAACGGCAGCGGAACCACCTTCGGCGGCAGCGGCGTCGAAACCGGTGGAACGCACGGTGATCACCTTGATGGCAGCCGAGGACTGCACGGTAGCGATGGCGTTACCGGCGTAGATCGGACGCTTGAAGGTGTCGGCGCTCTCGACCGCGATGATCTCGGAGATCTGGTCGACATCCAGCGCAGCGGCGACGCGCGGCAGGATGTTCTTGCCGTTGCTGGTAGCGGCAGCCAGGATGTGGCTGTAGCCCTTGCCCAGCTCGGCAACCAGCGGCGCGACGTTTTCCGGCAGCTGGTTGGCATAGGCGGCGTTGTCGGCCAGCAGAACCTTGGACACGCCAGCGACTTTGGCAGCGGCTTCGGCAGCGGCGCCAGCATTGGCACCGGCTACCAGCACGTGAATGTCGCCACCGATCTTCTGCGCAGCAGCGACGGTGTTCAGGGTAGCGGCAGCCAGGGCGGCATTGGTGTGTTCAGCGATAACCAGGATAGTCATTTAGATTACCTTCGCCTCGTTCTTCAGTTTCTCGACCAGTTCAGCCACGGACTTGACCTTGATGCCGGCGCTGCGAGCGGCCGGTGCTTCGACTTTCAGGGTCTTGACGGTGGAGGCAGTAGAAACGCCCAGCGCGTCCGGAGTCAGGGTCTCCAGCGGCTTCTTCTTGGCCTTCATAATGTTCGGCAGCGACGCATAACGCGGCTCGTTCAGACGCAGGTCGGTGGTGACGATCGCCGGCAGGTTCAGCGCAACGGTCTGCAGACCGCCATCGATCTCACGGGTCACGTTGACCTTGTCGCCAGCCACTTCGACCTTGGAGGCGAAGGTGCCCTGGCCGAAGCCAGTCAGCGCACCGAGCATCTGGCCGGTCTGGTTGTTGTCGCTGTCGATGGCCTGCTTGCCCATGATCACCAGCTGCGGCTGCTCCTTGTCGACCACAGCCTTGAGCAGCTTGGCCACGGCCAGGGAGTTCAGCTCGTCATTGGACTCGACCAGGACGGCGCGGTCGGCGCCGAGAGCCAGCGCGGTGCGCAGTTGCTCCTGGGCAGTGGCCGGGCCGATGGTGACGACGACGATTTCGCTCGCCACGCCCTTCTCCTTCAGGCGCACGGCTTCTTCCACGGCGATCTCGCAGAAGGGGTTCATGGACATCTTGACGTTGGCGAGGTCGACGCCGCTGTTGTCCGCCTTGACGCGAACCTTGACGTTGTAGTCAACCACTCGTTTGACAGCTACAAGAACCTTCATGGATTCCTCGTTACTCTCCGGTGAATAAGAATCTCGCCAAGGCGAGCCTGGTCAGCGATACAAATTGGCAGGAGCCAACCTTTTAGCCCAGACGGCGAGCGCAAAACCGCCCGTATCTTGACCCCGCGGCCTGGCTCGGTCAATACAGCGAACCGGCCGGTCATCCGCGATGTAGTAGGATTCTAACAGGCCTACAGAAAATTCAAACAAACGTTTGTATTGGCCCGCTGGAAGGGTGTAGATATAATGGCCGCGCCGCACTCAGGGATCGAGCTGCGCCCTCCAACATAAAACATCGAAGAGCCTTGAGTAGGAGATAGCCTGTGGAACGCGAATTTATGGAATTCGACGTCGTCATCGTCGGCGCCGGCCCGTCCGGCCTGTCAGCCGCCTGCCGACTGAAGCAGAAAGCCGCTGAAGCGGGCCAGGAGATCAGCGTCTGCGTGGTCGAGAAAGGCTCCGAAGTCGGTGCGCACATCCTCTCCGGTGCCGTATTCGAGCCACGCGCCCTGAACGAGCTGTTCCCTGACTGGAAAGAGCTGGGCGCCCCGCTGAACACCCCGGTCAAGCGCGATGACATCTATCTGCTGCGCGATGCCGACAAGGCTACCCGAATTCCTGACTTCTTTGTGCCAAAAACCATGCACAACGAAGGCAACTACATCATTTCCCTGGGCAACCTGTGCCGCTGGCTGGCGCAACAGGCCGAGAACCTCGGCGTCGAGATCTATCCCGGCTTCGCCGCCCAGGAAGCGCTGATCGACGAGAACGGCGTGGTACGTGGCATCGTCACCGGCGACCTGGGTGTGGACCGCGAAGGCAATCCCAAGGAAGGCTACTACACCCCCGGCATGGAGCTGCGCGCCAAGTACACCCTGTTCGCCGAAGGCTGCCGTGGCCACATCGGCAAGCAGCTGATCAAGAAGTACAACCTGGACAGCGAAGCCGACGCCCAGCACTACGGCATTGGCATCAAGGAAATCTGGGACATCGATCCGGCCAAGCACGAGCAAGGCCTGGTGGTGCATACCGCAGGCTGGCCGATGGACATCATGGGCACCGAAAACACCGGTGGCTCCTTCCTCTATCACCTGGAAAACAACCAGGTGGTGGTCGGCCTGATCATCGACCTGTCCTACGCCAACCCGCACCTGTCCCCGTTCGACGAATTCCAGCGCTACAAGCACCATCCGGTGATCGCCAAGTACCTGGAAGGCGGCAAGCGCGTCGCCTACGGCGCCCGTGCCATCTGCAAGGGCGGCATCAACTCGCTGCCGAAGATGGTCTTCCCCGGCGGCGCGCTGATCGGCTGCGACCTCGGCACCCTGAACTTCGCCAAGATCAAGGGCAGCCACACGGCGATGAAGTCCGGCATGCTCGCCGCCGACGCGATCGCCGAAGCACTGGCCGCTGGCCGCGAGGGTGGCGACGAGCTGAACAACTATGTCGACGGTTTCAAGGCCAGCTGGCTGTACGACGAGCTGTTCCGCAGCCGCAACTTCGGCGCCGCCATCCACAAGTACGGCACCATCATCGGCGGCGGCATCAACTGGCTGGACCAGAACATCTTCGGCGGCAACGCGCCCTTCACGCTGCACGACAACAAGCCGGACTACGCCTGCCTGAAGCCGGCCGCCGAATGCGCGAAGATCGCCTACCCGAAACCGGACGGCAAGCTGAGCTTCGACAAGCTGAGCTCGGTGTTCCTCTCCAACACCAACCATGAAGAAGAACAGCCCTGCCACCTCAAGCTGGCCGACGCGAGCATCCCGCTGGCGAAGAATCTGCCACTGTACGACGAACCGGCGCAGCGTTACTGCCCGGCTGGCGTATACGAGGTGGTGACTCAGGAAGACGGCGAGAAGAAGTTCCAGATCAACGCGCAGAACTGCGTGCACTGCAAGACCTGCGACATCAAGGACCCGGCCCAGAACATCACCTGGGTGGCGCCGGAAGGCACTGGCGGCCCGAATTACCCCAACATGTAATTCGCCTCGGCATGAAAAAGGCTCCCTCGGGAGCCTTTTTCATTGCGCCATGCTGACGCGGGAGGGGGCTTTAGCCGCGAAGGCGACGTTGCGAACTCGCCGCCAAAGCGCCTGCCACAGACCCGCTCAGTCCTGGTAGATCATCTTGCGGCTCATGCCGCCATCGATGACGAACTCCTGGCCGGTGATGAAGCCCGCCGCATCCGAGAGCAGCCAGGCGACCTGCGCCGCGACATCCTCGACCGTCCCGACCCGCCCGACCGGATGCTGGGCATGATCGAACACCGACAACGGTTCCAGGCGCTGCTGTGACGGATCACGCGCATCGATCCAGCCAGGGCTGACGCAATTGACCCGGACGTCCGGGCCGAGACTGATGGCCAGCGCATGGGTCAGCGCCAGCAGACCACCCTTGCTCGCTGCATAGGCCTCGCAATCGGCTTCGGACTGGCTGGCCCGGGTCGAGGCGATGTTGACGATGGCACCGCGATGCCCGCGCAGATAAGGCGCGCAATGCTTGGCCAGCAGCATCGGCCCGGTCAGGTTCACCGCCAGCATGCGATTCCAGCGCTTCAGATCGAGCGACTCCAGCGCCGGCGTGTGCGGCTCGGCGATAGCGGCACTGCACACCAGGGCATCGAGGCGACCGAACTGCCCCAGCACCTCGGCAACACCGAGGCTCACCTGATCTTCCTTGGCCACGTCCATGGCCACGAACCAGGCGTTGTCACCCAGCGCACGCGCGACCCTGGAACCCCGCTCCCGATCGATATCGGCGAGCACCACCTGCCAGCCCTCGGTGATCAGCCAGGCGCTGATACCCAGGCCAATGCCACGCGCAGCACCAGTGACCAGCGCGACACGCCCGTTGTTGGGCGTATCGTCGTTACCCCACTCCAGCATGCTCAGAGTGCAGCCAGGCCGCGTGCAAGATCAGCTTTCAGGTCCTGCAGCTCTTCCAGGCCCACGGCAAGGCGGATCAGGCTGTCGCGGATACCGGCATTGGCGCGCTCCTGCGGCGTCAGGCGCCCATGGGACGTGGTCGCCGGGTGAGCGATGGTGGTCTTGGTGTCGCCCAGGTTGGTGGTGATGGACACCACCCGCGTGGCGTCGATCACCTTCCAGGCCGCGTCGCGACCGCCCTTGACCTCGAAGCTGACCACCGCACCGAAGGCGCTCTGCTGCCGCTTCGCCAGTTCATGCTGCGGATGGCTGGGCAGGCCGGCGTAGTAGACGCGCTCGACCTGCGGTTGCTGCTCCAGCCACAGCGCCAGCTGCAGGGCGCTCTCGCTCTGCGCGCGCATGCGGATGCGCAGGGTTTCCAGGCCCTTGATGAACAGCCAGGCATTGAACGGGCTCAGGGTCGGGCCGGCGGTGCGCAGGAAACCCACCACTTCCTTCATCTGCTCGCTGCGCCCGGCCACCACACCACCCATGCCACGGCCCTGGCCGTCGATGTACTTGGTCGCCGAGTGCATGACGATATCGGCGCCCAGCTTCAGCGGCTGCTGCAGAGCCGGCGTGCAGAAGCAGTTGTCCACCGCCAGCAGGGCACCGTGCGCATGAGCGATTTCGGCCAGCGCCGCGATATCCACCAGCTCGGCCAGCGGGTTGGACGGCGACTCGACGAACAGCAGTTTGGTAGTGGGCTTGAACGCCGCCTGCCAGGCGTCCAGGTCGGCCAGCGGCACGTAGTCCACCTCGACACCGAAACGCTTGAGGTACTTCTCGAACAGGCTGATGGTGGAGCCGAACACGCTGCGCGATACCAGCACGTGGTCGCCGCCGCTGCACAGGCTCATGACGATGGCGAGGATCGCCGACATGCCCGACGCCGTCGCGACCGCCTGCTCGGCGCCCTCCAGCGCGGCAATGCGCTCCTCGAAGGTGCGCACGGTGGGGTTGGTGTAGCGCGAGTACACGTTGCCCGGCACTTCGCCGGCGAAACGCGCAGCCGCATCGGCGGCCGTGCGGAACACGTAACTGGAGGTGAGGAACAGCGCCTCGCCGTGCTCGCCCTCTGGCGAGCGGCGCTGACCGGCACGCACCGCCAGGGTGTCGAAGCCTGCGTCGTCGAGATCGCTATCGAGTCGCCCAGCATCCCATTCCAGTGTCATCTTTCTACCTCACGAATAAGTAGCCCGGATGCAATCCGGGAACTTCAGTGTGACATTCCCCCGGATTGCATCCGGGCTACGACCGAGGGCAGGCATCCCCTGCCCCGTGCTTCAGTTGTTGTGCAGATCGATGATCGCACTGACAGCCTGCGACTTGGCCTTGCTGGCATCGTTGCGCGCCTGCTCGATGCGATTCAGGTAGGCCTCGTCGACATCGCCGGTCACGTACTTGCCATCGAATACCGCGCAGTCGAAGTTGTCGATCTTGATCTTCTTGCTGCCGCTGACCGCCTCGATCAGGTCCTGCAGGTCCTGGTAGACCAGCCAGTCGGCGCCGATCAGCTCGCCCACCTGCTCGGTGGTGCGACCATGGGCGATCAGCTCATGGGCGCTGGGCATGTCGATACCGTAGACGTTCGGATAACGCACGGCCGGTGCGGCGGAGCAGAAGTAGACGTTCTTCGCCCCGGCTTCGCGCGCCATCTGGATGATCTGCTTGCAGGTGGTGCCACGCACGATGGAGTCGTCCACCAGCATCACGTTCTTGCCCCGGAACTCCAGCTCGATGGCATTGAGCTTCTGCCGTACGGATTTCTTGCGCGCCGCCTGGCCGGGCATGATGAAGGTACGGCCGATGTAGCGGTTCTTGACGAAGCCCTCGCGGAACTTGACGCCCAGGTGGTTGGCCAGCTCCACCGCGGCAGTACGGCTGGTGTCCGGGATCGGGATGACCACGTCGATGTCGTGCTGCGGACGCTCGCGCAGGATCTTCTCGGCCAGCTTCTCGCCCATGCGCAGACGCGCCTTGTACACCGAGATGCCGTCCATGATCGAATCCGGACGCGCCAGGTAGACATGTTCGAAGATGCACGGCGCATAGCTCGGGTTCTTCGCGCACTGGCGGGTGAACAGACGGCCATCTTCGGTGATGTAGACCGCCTCGCCCGGAGCCAGATCACGGATCAGGGTGAAACCGAGCACGTCCAGCGCGACGCTTTCCGAGGCGATCATGTACTCGACGCCTTCGTCGGTGTGACGCTGACCGAAGACGATCGGACGAATGCCATTGGGGTCGCGGAAGCCGACGATGCCGTAGCCGGTGATCATCGCCACCACCGCGTAACCGCCGACGCAACGCTCGTGCACGTGGGTGACCGCAGCGAACACGTCTTCCTCGGTCGGCTGCAGCTTGCCACGCTGCGCCAGCTCATGAGCGAAGACGTTGAGCAGTACCTCCGAATCGGAGTTGGTGTTCACGTGACGCAGGTCGGACTCGTAGATTTCCTTGGCCAGCTGCTCGACGTTGGTCAGGTTGCCGTTGTGCGCCAGGGTGATGCCGTACGGCGAGTTGACGTAGAACGGCTGCGCCTCGGCCGAGCTGGAGCTGCCAGCGGTCGGGTAGCGCACGTGACCGATGCCCATGTCGCCCACCAGGCGCTGCATGTGGCGCTGCTGGAACACATCACGCACCAGGCCGTTGTCCTTGCGCAGGAACAGGCGACCATCATGGCTGGTCACGATGCCGGCAGCGTCCTGGCCGCGATGCTGAAGGACGGTAAGCGCGTCATACAGCGCCTGATTGACGTTCGACTTGCCGACGATACCGACGATGCCACACATGTGCCACGACCCCTGCTAGATAGTTCAGGCTAATTCAGCGACCAGCGCAGCGGTTGCTCCGCACTGGCCACTCTTTTAAAGCAGATCGGCTGGGTGAGCCGCTCCACCGGAAAACCACTGACCGGACCACCCCAGAATGAGGTTCTTCGACCAGTCGGCGACCATCAGAAAATGCGGCACCAGCTGTGACTGCTGCCACCATTCGTCCTGCTCCACCGGCGCCAGGCTGACCAGCCCCACCAGCAGCACCACCAGCAGGCCACCCCGTGCGGCGCCGAATACCATGCCGAGAAAACGGTCGGTACCGGACAGGCCAGTCACGCGAATCAGCTCACCGATGAGAAAGTTGACCAGAGCGCCGACCAGCAAGGTGGCGATGAAGAGAATGGCACAGGCCGCTATCACCCGTGCAGAAGGCGTATCGATAAATTCGACGAGATGCTGGGCCAGCGCGCCACCGAACATCCAGGCGACGATGCCCGCGATGATCCAGGTCAGCAGCGACAGGGCTTCCTTGACGAAGCCGCGCTTCAGGCTGATCAAACTCGATATGGCGATGACGGCGATGATCGCCCAATCGACCCAGGTGAATACCACGGTGCGGCCTACCAGCGGAAAAGGCGGAACATTTTACCAGAGCCCGGCGCATCGGGTAACCGGGCGATGAAAAGTCCCGCCTTCCAGGCCATGTGAAAACGTCGCGAGCGAAGGTCAGGCAAGGCAAAAACGACGTCGCGTTCGGCTTCACGGGCTGCAAACGCGCATTGCGAGGCGTCCCTTGACGCAGCATGGCCAAGCGCAGGAGTTTTCACACAGTCAGCTTCAACCGGCCTCTGGCTGAAAACGCACGACGAAACCGCTGAGCTTGTGCTGGCGATTGAGCTGGTCACGCAGGCGCTCGGCCTCGGCACGCTCGATCAGCGGACCGACGAAGACCCGATTCATCCCCTCGAAGGTGCGGATGTACGCGTTGTAGCCCTGGCTGCGCAGGGTCTTCTGCAAGGTTTCCGCACCGCTGCGGCTGGAGAGACTGGCCAGTTGCACCGACCAGCTGATCGGCAGGCTGTTGGCATCCAGGCGAGCGTCCGGCTTGGCCGGCGCCGTGGTCGCCACTGGCGCGGGCTTGCTCGGCTCCGGCTTGCTCGGCTCGACGACAGGCTTCGGCTGCTCCTGCACCTCGACCACCTGCGGCGCCTCGTCCTCGACCGGAATGGGTTCCTGCGGCAACACCTCGGGCTCGACCACCTCGGCCGGCTGCACGATGATCTCGGCAGTCGCCGGCGCTTGCGGCATGTCCGGAGCGTCGACCACGACGCGGCGCATCTCGTCCTCGCGCGACAGCAGCATCGGCAGGAAAATCACCGCCAGTGCCACCAGCACCAGAGCACCGACCATGCGCTGCTTGAGCCCCTTGTCCAGCATTGCCATCCCCCAATCCCCTTATCAAGCCGGGCGGGCCAGCCAGTCCAGGGCCTCGGCCACGCAGAAAAACGATCCGAACAACAGAATCTCGTCACCCTCGGCCGCCCGCTCGCACTGCGCGTCCAGTGCGGCATGCACATCCGGGTGCAGCGTCACCACAGCCCCCAGCCCTTGCAGGTGGTCCGCGAGGGCCTGCGCCGGGCGCGAACGTGGCGTGGCGAGTGGCGCCACGGCCCACTCGTCGACCTCACCGAGCAGCGGCGCGACGACCCCCGGCAGATCCTTGTCCGCCAGCAGACCGAACACGGCCCGACGCTTGCCGCTCACCGGGCGACTCTGCAGACGCTGCGCCAGATAATCGGCGGCATGGGGATTATGCCCAACATCGAGCAACAGTGTGAGTGCCTTGCCACGCCAATCCACCTGGCGACGATCCAGACGCCCGGTCACCCGGGTCGCCAGCAAGGCCCGACGGATCGCCTCGGCGGACCAGGGCAGCGGCAGCAGCGCGTAGGCCTGCAAGGCCAGCGCGGCATTCTCCATCGGCAGATCGAGCAGCGGCAGCTGTTCAAGCCGCAGTACCCTGCCCTGCGTATCGAGACCGTACCAGGACCAGTCCTGCTCATCGACGCTCAGGTCATAGTCACGCCCACGCAGGTAAAGCGGCGTGTCCAGGTTCAGCGCCTGGTTGAGCAAGGGCTGTGGCGGATCGAGGTCTGCGCACAGCGCCGGCTTGCCGGCGCGCATGATCCCGGCCTTCTCGAACGCCACCGACTCGCGCGTGTCGCCCAGCCAGTCGGCATGGTCCAGGCCGATGCTGGTGATCAGCGCCAGGTCGGCATCGACGAGATTGACCGCATCCAGACGCCCGCCGAGCCCGACCTCGAGCACGACCGCGTCCAGCCCGGCGCGCTCGAACAGCCAGAAGGCCGCCAGCGTGCCCATTTCGAAGTAGGTCAGGGAGATCTCACCGCGCGCCGCCTCGACCGCCGTAAAGGCCTGGCAGAGCTCCGCGTCGCTCGCCTCGCGCCCCTGCAGGACGACACGCTCGTTGTAGCGCAGCAGGTGCGGCGAACTGTAGACGCCGACGCGCTGCCCCTGCTCGGCGAGCAGGCTGGCGAGAAAGGCACAGGTAGAGCCCTTGCCGTTGGTGCCGGTCACGGTGATCACCAGCGGCGCGGGCTTGCCCAGGCCGAGCCGCCGCGCCACCTCGCGCGAGCGATCCAGGCCCATGTCGATGGCCGAGGGATGCAGTTGCTCGAGGTAGGCGAGCCACTCGCCCAGGCTACGTTCGATCATGCAGTGGCCGGCAGCGCAACCGGAGAAGGACGATTCATCAGCTGCGCCAGCAGGCGAGCCAGACGCGGACGCAGTTCGTTGCGCGAAATGATCATGTCGATGGCGCCATGCTCCAGCAGGAACTCACTGCGCTGGAAGCCTTCAGGCAGTTTCTCGCGCACGGTCTGCTCGATCACGCGCGGCCCGGCGAAGCCGATCAATGCCTTGGGCTCGGCCACGATCACGTCGCCGAGCATGGCCAGGCTGGCGGAGACGCCGCCGTAGACCGGATCGGTCAGTACCGAGATGAACGGCAGGCCTTCTTCACGCAGGCGCGCCAGCGCAGCGGAGGTCTTGGCCATCTGCATCAGCGAGATCAGCGCCTCCTGCATGCGCGCACCACCGGAAGCGGAGAAGCACACCAGCGGGCAACGGTTCTCCAGGGCGTAGTTGGCCGCCTGCACGAAGCGCTCGCCAACGATGGCGCCCATGGAGCCGCCCATGAAGGAAAATTCGAACGCGCAGACGGCGATCGGCATGCCTTCGAGCGTACCGCTCATGGAAATCAGCGCATCCTTCTCACCGGTCTGCTTCTGTGCGGCGGACAGGCGATCCTTGTACTTCTTGCTGTCGCGGAATTTCAGGCGATCGACGGGTTCCAGATCGGCGCCCAGCTCTTCGCGACCATCGGCATCGAGGAACAGGTCGATACGCGCACGCGCGCCGATGCGCATGTGGTGGTTGCACTTGGGGCAGACGTCCAGGGTCTTTTCCAGCTCGGGACGATAGAGCACGGCATCGCAGGACGGACACTTGTGCCACAGGCCCTCGGGCACAGAGCTCTTCTTCACCTCGGAACGCATGATCGAGGGGATGAGTTTGTCTACCAACCAGTTGCTCATGCTGTCATTTCTCCATAACCGTTGGTTCGGATGGACGCCTCATCATGAAGCACCCACCTCCAGCAATTCTTTTCTGCCGCATCGATGGCGCGCACAAACGGGCCACGGCGGCGTGACAGGCTAATTGACGGCCCCGCCGCAGTCGCCGTCACATTGCGCGTCAACGACTGCCCGCACGAACGCGTGAATCTTGCTTGCATCCTTTATGCCTTTGCTCGCCTCGACCCCGCCACTGACGTCGACGGCATAAGGCCTGACCTGACGAATCGCGCTGGCGACGTTGCTCGCGTCGAGGCCGCCGGCCAGAATGATGGGTCGGCTCACGCCCTGCGGCACCAGAGACCAGTCGAACGCCGCACCGGTCCCCCCAGGCACGCCCTCGACGAAGGTATCGAGCAGGATGCCCCGCGCACCGGCATAGGGCGCCATCATCGCAGCGACATCCTCCCCCGCACGCACCCGCAGCGCCTTGATGTAAGGGCGAGCGAATCCTTCGCAGTCGGCCGGCGACTCGTCGCCATGAAACTGCAGCAGATCCAGGGGCACTTGCGCCAGCAGGGCCTGCAACTGCTCACGCGGCATGTTCACGAACAATCCGACGCTGGTCACGAACGGCGGCAAGGCCTGCACGATCGCCACCGCCTGCTCGACACTGACCGCGCGCGGGCTCCTGGCGTAGAACACCAGGCCGATGGCATCCGCACCGGCCTCGACGGCTGCCAGCGCATCCTCAACCCGGGTAATGCCGCAAATCTTGCTGCGCACGCGCATCGACTTCACACCTCTTGATCAGCGAACGCCGGATGTTAGCAAAGGCCTAGTCCGCCCGCACATCCGCCAGCCCGGAGAGAAAGTGCGGCCCCAGATAGCGCGACGGCAATTCGAACTCTTCGGGATACTCCACCTGGATCAGATAGAGTCCGTAAGGATGTGCCGTCACCCCACCACTGCGCCGCTCCGCTCGCTCCAGCACCTCGCTCACCCAGCCTGTCGGACGCTCTCCGGCACCAATGGTCATCAGCACTCCGGCGATATTGCGCACCATGTGATGGAGGAAGGCATTGGCCCGAACGTCCAGCACGATGAAGCGGCCATGCTCGATGACTTCCAGATGATGCACGGTCTTGATCGGCGACTTGGCCTGGCACCGGGTAGCACGGAACGCGCTGAAATCATGGGTACCGACCAACGCACGGGCCGCTTCGCGCATGCGCGCCACATCCAGCGGACGGTGATTCCAGGTCACCTCCTCGGCCATGTGCGCCGGGCGGATCGGGTCATTGTAGATGACATAGCGATAACGCCGCGCCATGGCGCTGAAGCGCGCATGGAAATGCGCCGGCATCACCTTCGCCCAGGTCACGCTGATGTCCTTGGGCAGGTTCATGTTGGCGCCCATGATCCACGCGTGCAGCGACCGCTCGACAGTGGTGTCGAAATGCACCACCTGGCCACTGGCATGCACCGATGCGTCGGTGCGCCCGGCACAGTGAATGTTCACCGGCGCACCGCCGGCAACCTTGGACAGGGCACTTTCCAGGCACCCCTGAATGGAGGCGACCTGGCCGCTCTGACGCTGGAAACCGCGGTAACGTGCGCCCTTGTATTCGAGGCCCAGGGCGATTCTGGAAAAGCCAGCGGCCGCCATTTCGGCGGCCGCTACAGGTACTGCTTCAGACATGGATTCGATCAAACCAGCTTGGCAATCATCTCGCGAGCTTCCTGCTGCTGGGCGTCGCTGCCTTCGGCAACCACTTCGTCGAGGATGTCACGCGCACCCTCGGTGTCGCCCATGTCGATGTAGGCGCGCGCCAGGTCCAGCTTGGTCGCGGTCTCATCGGTGCCGGAAAGGAAGTCGAAGTCATCGTCACCCTCCAGCTCGCTGGCGATACCGTCGGCTGGCGCCAGCGGCGCGTCCTGCGGCTCGTCGAGGTCGGTGGAGAGCTGGTCCAGCTCGGCCGTGACTTCATCGAGCTGCGCCGCGAAGCTGTCGGCTTCCACCGCAGGCTGTGCCGGAGTCTCGTCGTCGAGCGACAGATCGAAATCCGCCGGCAGGTCGAGATCGGCAGCAGGCGCTTCGTCCGGCAGATCGAGGCCGAGGTCGGCCAGATCATCGGCCGGCTGAGCAGCCGGGGCGTCGTCGTCCAGGCTCAGCAGGAACTCGTCGGCATCGTCCGCAGCCGCCGTCGACGGCTCATCCAGATCCAGGCTGAAGTCGGACAGGTCATCGGCAGACTGCGACAGCTCGACCTTGTCGTCATCCAGGGACAGGTCGAAGCTCAGGTCATCGTCGCTGGCAGCTGCCGGAGCAGCCGGCTCGTCGACCAGACCGAAATCCAGGTCGTCATCCAGCGACAGCGGCGCTTCTTCCGCCTTGGCAGACTGCATGTCGCCACCCAGGTCGGACTCGAGATCATCGAGGCTCAGGTCGAAGGCATCGTCGAGGTCGTCAGCGGCTGCAGCAGCCGACTCGTTGCGCGGCTCGTCCAGACCGAGATCATCGAGGCTGAACTCGCCGATGTCGTCCGAGGACGCCACGGCAGCCGCCGCGCCAGCGCCGGCAAAGGCAGCGATGGCAGGATACTTGGCCTTGAGCTGCTCGGCTTCGGCGTTGACGCCACCGAACTCGCGCAGTTCGTTGTCCTGGCGGGCGAAACCTTCGCGATCGCCCAGCTCGGCATAGACTTCCATCAGTTTCAGACGCAGGTCGCTGCGGTGCGGCTCGTCATTGATCGCGTTCTGCAGCAGCTCGGCAGCCTGGTTGAAACGACCATAGGCGATGTAGATGTCCGCCTCACCCAGGGCATCGCCGGTCTGCGCAGAAACGCGCTCCTCGGCGCCAGCCGGTGCAGCGGCGGCGGCTGGCTCGTCCTCGAGGCCGGCGAAGGTGTCTTCGGGCATGTCGAGTTCAGGAGCGAAGCCCTGATCTTCGGCCAGTTCGTCACCCAGCTCGTCATGCTGCTCCGCTTCTTTCATCGCATTGCGGCGCGACAGAGCCATCAGGCCGACCAGCAACAGCAGCAGTGCACCACCGCCCGCCAGACCCAGGGTCATCGGGTTGCTCATCAGGTCATCGATGAAGCTCTGCGGAGCAGGTGCGGGAGCCGGAGCCGGAGCCGGAGCCGGCGCGGCAGGCTTGCTCTCCTCGACCGGCTGAACCGGAGCGGCTGGTTCAACGGCAGCAGCCGGCTCACTGGCCGGCTGTTCGGTGGCGGCGGCGCCGTCTTCGACGGGCGCCTCCGGCTCTTCGGAATAGTTGTAGTCAGTCGCCGCCTCTTCAGGCGGCGAGACCGGAGGCGTCGCCGCCTCCGAGGCCGGCGGCACCGCTTCGGGTTCCGCAGCGGGCGCCTCCACTTCCGGAGTCACCTCGGGTGTTTCAGGGGTTGGCGCTGCGACCGGAGTAGCGGCCATGTCGGCCTGCATCTTGGCCAGCTGGTTGTCCTTGAGTTCGATCAGGCGCTGCAGCTTGTCCAGCTGACTCTGCAGGTCGCCAACCCGGCTCTGCAGCTCGGCATTCTCACGACGCGTCGAGTCGAGGCTTTCCTGCGTCACCGCCAGCTTGTCGGCCAGGGCCTTGCTGTCGGCCGAACCGGTGTCACTGCCGCGCGTGGACTTGCCCGCATCGGCGGCGACCAGTTTCAGGCTGTCCCCGGTCTTCGCCGTGGACGGTGCGGCACCAGCCTCGGCACGGCGGGTGGCATCCAGCTGCCGCGACGCGACAGCACGACCTTCACGCCAGGCAGCGTTCTGCTCGGCAACCTGGGCGACCGCTTCGGCGTTGCTGCGACGGCGAATCTGCTGCTCATCCGGCAGACGCAGCACCTGACCACTCTTCATGCGGTTGATGTTGCCGCCGATGAAGGCGTCGGGATTCAGGTCCTGAATGGCCAGCATGGTCTGATTGACCGAGCCACCGTCGACGCGCTGGGCGATTTCCCAGAGGGTGTCGTTGGCCGTGGTCTTGTATTCGTTGCCGCTGATGGCGCGCGAAGCGGGCGCCGGGGCAGTCGGACGCGGCGCGGCGGCCGGCTTGCTGCTGGCAGTGGGCGTTGCTGCCGGGCGCGGCGCCGGGGCTGCTGCCGGCAACTTGGGCGCGGCCGCTACGGTTGTCTGCGGGGAGTACAGCGGCGGGTCCAGCAGCAGCGTGTATTCACGCAGCAATCGACCGTTCGGCCAGAGCACTTCCACCAGGAAGTTGAGATAGGGCTCGCGCACCACCTTGCTGGAGGTGACACGAATCACGCTCTTGCCGTTCGGCTTCAGCACAGGGGTGAATTTCAGATCGGTCAGGAAGTACTGACGATCGACACCCGCCTTCACGAAGTCTTCGGGAGAAGCGAGGCTGGGAATGACTTCGTTGGAGGCCAGATCACGGAC
Organism: Pseudomonas sp. BMW13; assembly: GCF_013357275.1. Lineage (NCBI taxonomy): Bacteria > Pseudomonadati > Pseudomonadota > Gammaproteobacteria > Pseudomonadales > Pseudomonadaceae > Pseudomonas > Pseudomonas sp. BMW13. The sequence continues at coordinate 75,981 of NZ_SUKD01000016.1, forward strand.
CTCCAGCAATTCGATTTCCGCTACCAACGGCTGATTCAACGAGGATTGCAGGGTAACTTCACCCAACCCCAGCGCATGCGCCATACCGGAAGACAGCACAGAAGCCGCTGCGATTGCCAGCACTAGTTTGCGAACCCGAACCATAGCGTTATCCCTTGTTTTATCTTTTTCTCGGCTTGCGAGAAGGTCTTGGTAATTGCTGCCTGCCTCCGCTCCTAGAGCGGCTCCCCATTCAGCAATCAACTCAGCCAGTATTGCCAAGCTAGAAAGATTCTTCAAATTTCTAGGTAAGTATCTTTTACAGATAGTGTTTTATCAATAACTCGGCTATTTGCACAGCATTCAGGGCGGCGCCTTTTCTCACATTATCAGACGCAATCCACAAATTGAGTTGCCGTGGATCGCTCACACCACGACGAACGCGCCCGACATAGACCAGATCCTGGCCGACCGCGTCACCCACCGCCGTCGGATAATCGCCCGCCTCGACCAGCTCGATTCCCTCGGCCGTTTCCAGCAGACGCTGCACCGCCGCGATATCGATATCCACGTCACTCTGCATGGCCAGTGCCAGGCTGTCACCGAAGAATACCGGCACCAGGGCGCAGGTCGCCCCCACCGCCAGCCCTGGCAAACCCGACAGTTGCTGCAGCTCGGCGGCCAGACGCTTCTCCAGTTCGGCATGCCCCTGCTCGTCCACCGCACCGACCTGCGCCAGCACATTGAAGGCGACCTGGCGATCCACCGCCTGGGTTTCCAGCGGGCGGGCATTGAGTAGCTCGGCCGTCTGCCGCGCCAGCTCCTGCACGCCACTGCGACCCAGCGTGGAAATCGACAGCATGGCATTCAGCTGCACCTGACGCGGCTGCAACAGCGGTTTCAGCGCCGCCAGCACCACCGCGCAGGCAGTCGCCGAAGGCGTCGGCACGCTCACCTGCCACGGCGCAGTCAGGCCTGCCGTTGCGCCCTCGCCCAGTTCAGGCAGGACGCACGGCGCCAGATCCAGCGGCAAGGCGGCACTGAGGTCGATCAGCGAACAGCCGGCAGCACGCACGACCTCGTGAAAAGCCCGCGTCACCTCCACGCCCGCGGCAAAGAATGCCAGCTGGACCTGCGTGAAATCGAACGCCTCGAGCGACCTGACCCGCAGCTGGCGCCCGCGGAAGGAGAGGCTCTGCCCGGCGGACTCGCTACTGGCCAGGAGATGCAGGTCCTTGACCGGGAAGTCGCGCTCCTCGAGCAGTTCGACCAGCGCCTCACCGACATGACCGGTGGCGCCGACCAGGGCGATATTGATGGTTTTGCTCATGCTTCGATCTGCCGCACAAAAGGAGCGGCACTGTAACCGCGCCCTTCTTGCCACCGCAACTGCAAGCCCGGAAACGACGAAGCCCCGCTACCGAGGTAGCGGGGCTTCGTCTGCATCACGCGCCTGCGGTGCGCCTCAGCGCTCCAGCAGGATTCGCAGCATGCGCCGCAGCGGCTCGGCCGCGCCCCACAGCAGCTGGTCACCCACGGTGAAGGCGCCCAGGTACTGCGAGCCCATGTTGAGCTTGCGCAGGCGGCCGACCGGTACGCTCAGGGTGCCGGTCACGGCAGTCGGGCCGAGGTCGCGGATGGAATCTTCGCGATGGTTCGGCACCAGCTTGACCCAGGGGTTGTGCTGGCTGATCAGGCCTTCGATGTCGGCCATCGGCACATCCTTGTTCAGCTTGATGGTCAGCGCCTGGCTGTGGCAACGCATGGCGCCGATGCGCACGCAGATGCCGTCGACCGGGATCGGGCTCTTGAAGCGGCCGAGGATCTTGTTGGTCTCGGCCTGCGCCTTCCACTCTTCACGGCTCTGGCCGTTAGGCAGTTCCTTGTCGATGTAGGGGATCAGGCTGCCGGCCAGCGGCATGCCGAAGTTGTCGACCGGGAAGTCTTCGCCACGCATGGCCTCGGCGACCTTGCGGTCGATGTCGAGGATGGCGCTGGCCGGGTCGGCCAGGTCGTCCGCGACAGCGCCGTTGATCGCACCCATCTGCTTGATCAGCTCACGCATGTTCTGCGCACCCGCACCGGAGGCGGCCTGATAGGTCATGGCGCTCATCCACTCGACCAGGCCGGCTTCATACAGGCCACCGAGCGCCATCAGCATCAGGCTGACGGTGCAGTTGCCGCCGATGTAGTTCTTGCTGCCGGCATCCAGCGCCTGGTCGATCACCTTGCGGTTGACCGGGTCGAGCACGATCACCGCGCTGTCGTCCATGCGCAGGCTGGAGGCGGCATCGATCCAGTAACCCTGCCAGCCGGCTTCACGCAGCTTGGGGAAGACTTCGTTGGTGTAGTCACCGCCCTGGCAGGTCAGGATCACGTCCAGGCCTTTCAGGTCGTCAATGTTGTAGGCGTCCTTCAGCGGCGCAATGTCCTTGCCAATCGCCGGCCCTTGGCCGCCAACGTTGGAAGTGGTGAAGAACACCGGCTCGATCAGGTCGAAATCCCGCTCCTCCAGCATGCGCTGCATGAGCACGGAACCGACCATGCCACGCCAACCGATCAGACCTACACGTTTCATAACGACTACACCTATATAAACAGCCCGCCGGAACCACCCCGGCGGGGCTGGAAAGATTACAGACTACGCAGCGCTTCGACTACTGCATCACCCATCGCGGAGGTACCGACCTTGGTCTTGCCCTCGGACCAGATGTCACCGGTGCGCAGGCCCTGATCCAGCACCAGGCTCACGGCTTTCTCGATGGCATCGGCGACAGCGACCTGGCCGAAGCTGTAACGCAGCATCATGGACACCGAGAGAATGGTGGCCAGCGGGTTGGCGATGCCCTGGCCGGCGATGTCCGGCGCGGAGCCGTGGCACGGCTCGTACATGCCCTTGTTGTCGGCATCCAGCGAGGCCGACGGCAGCATGCCGATGGAACCGGTGAGCATCGACGCCTCGTCAGACAAAATGTCACCAAACATGTTGTCGGTGACCATCACGTCGAATTGCTTGGGCGCACGCACCAGTTGCATGGCAGCGTTGTCGACGTACATGTGGCTCAGTTCGACGTCCGGGTAGTCCTTGGCCACTTCCTCGACCACGGCGCGCCACAGCTGGCTGGACGCCAGCACGTTGGCCTTGTCCACCGAGCACAGCTTCTTGCCACGGACACGGGCCATGTCGAAGCCGACCTTGGCGATACGGCGGATCTCGCTCTCGCTGTACGGCAGGGTGTCGTAGGCCATGCGCTCGCCGTTCTCCAGCACCTTGCTCTCGCGCGGCTGGCCGAAGTAGATGCCGCCGGTCAGCTCACGCACGATGAGAATGTCCAGGCCGGCGACGATTTCCGGCTTGAGGCTGGAGGCCTCGGCCAGTTGCGGGTACAGCAGCGCCGGGCGCAGGTTGCCGAACAGGCCCAGCTGCGAACGGATCTTCAGCAGGCCACGCTCCGGACGGATGGCCGGGTCGATGCTGTCCCACTTCGGGCCGCCGACGGCGCCGAGCAGAATCGCATCGGCCGCGCGCGCGCGCGCCAGGGTCTCGTCGGCCAGCGGCACGCCGTAACGGTCGATGGCCGCACCACCGAGGTCATCGAAGCTCAGCTCGAAGCCCAGGCTGTACTTGTCGTTGGCCAGGTTCAGCACCTTGACCGCCCCGGCCATGATCTCCGGACCGATGCCGTCGCCAGGGAGAACCAGAATCTGTTTCATAAAAAGACTTCCTTCGGAAATAGCTACAAGCTTCAAGCTGCAAGCCACAAGCGCAAGCCGCCTTCATGTGCAGCCTGAAGCTTGCGCCCTGCAGCTCCTGTTATTTGATCGCGCCGAACAGCCAGGGACTGCCCTGCTGGTAGCTGGCCTCGAAGGCCTTGATCGCGTCCTGATCCTGCAGGGTCAGGCCGATGTCGTCCAGGCCGTTGAGCAGGCAATGCTTGCGGAAGGCATCGACCTCGAAGCTGTACTGCACGCCATCGGGACGGGTCACGGTCTGCGCCTCGAGGTCGACCGTCAACTGGTAACCCTCGGTGGCCTCGGCCTGCTCGAACAGTGCATCGACCTCTGCATCCTTGAGGATGATCGGCAGCAGGCCGTTCTTGAAGCTGTTGTTGAAGAAGATGTCGGCGAAGCTCGGTGCGATCACCGTACGGAAACCGTACTCGTCCAGCGCCCAGGGCGCGTGTTCACGCGAAGAGCCGCAACCGAAGTTCTCGCGCGCCAGCAGCACGCTGGCCCCCTGGTAACGCGGGAAGTTGAGCACGAACTCCTGGTTGACCGGGCGCTTGGAGTTGTCCTGGTTCGGCTGACCGACATCCAGGTAGCGCCACTCGTCGAACAGGTTCGGACCGAAACCGGTGCGTTTGATCGACTTCAGGAACTGCTTGGGAATGATCTGATCGGTGTCGACGTTGGCCCGATCGAGCGGGCAGACCAGGCCGGTGTGTTGGGTAAAGGCTTTCATCTTCTAGCTCCTCAGGCCTGGATCAGTTCACGAACGTCGATGAAGCGACCGGTCACCGCCGCAGCGGCAGCCATGGCCGGGCTCACCAGGTGGGTACGACCACCCGCGCCCTGGCGGCCTTCGAAGTTGCGGTTGGAGGTGGACGCGCAATGCTCGCCGCTGCCCAGCTTGTCCGGGTTCATCGCCAGGCACATGGAGCAGCCCGGCTCGCGCCATTCGAAACCGGCCTCGATGAAGATCTTGTCCAGCCCCTCGGCCTCGGCCTGCGCCTTGACCAGGCCGGAGCCCGGCACCACCAGCGCCTGCTTGACGGTCGCCGCGACCTTGCGCCCCTTGGCCACCTCGGCGGCGGCACGCAGGTCTTCGATGCGCGAGTTGGTGCAGGAGCCGATGAACACGCGGTCGAGCTGGATCGCGGTGATCGGCTGGTTGGCAGCCAGGCCCATGTACTTCAGCGCACGGGTGATCGAGTCCTTCTTCACCGGGTCGGCCTCGACAGCCGGGTCCGGCACGTTCTGGTCGACGGCCAGGACCATTTCCGGCGAGGTGCCCCAGCTGACCTGCGGCTTGATCTCGGAGGCGGCAAGCTCGACCACGGTGTCGAACACCGCATCGGCGTCGGAGACCAGGTTCTGCCACTGCGCCACGGCCCTGTCCCAGTCGCTGCCCTTGGGCGCGAACGGACGATCCTTGACGTAGGCGATGGTCTTCTCGTCCACCGCCACCAGGCCGACACGGGCACCGGCCTCGATGGACATGTTGCAGATGGTCATGCGGCCTTCCAGCGACAGGTCGCGGATGGCGCTGCCGGCGAATTCCAGGGCATGGCCATTGCCACCGGCGGTGCCGATCTTGCCGATCACGGCCAGCACGATGTCCTTGGCAGTGACGCCGAACGGCAGCTTGCCCTCGACGCGCACCTGCATGTTCTTCATCTTCTTGGCCACCAGGCACTGGGTGGCGAGCACGTGCTCGACCTCGGAGGTGCCGATACCGTGCGCCAGCGCACCGAAGGCGCCATGGGTGGAGGTGTGCGAGTCGCCGCAGACCACGGTCATGCCCGGCAGGGTGGCGCCCTGCTCCGGACCGACCACGTGGACGATGCCCTGGCGCACGTCGTTCATCTTGAACTCGAGGATGCCGAAGTCATCGCAGTTCTCGTCCAGGGTCTGTACCTGGATGCGCGACACTTCGTCGGCGATGGCGTCGAGGCCGCCCTGGCGCTCGGCCCGGGTGGTCGGCACGTTGTGATCCGGGGTGGCGATGTTGGCGTCGATACGCCACGGCTTGCGCCCGGCCAGACGCAGCCCCTCGAAAGCCTGCGGCGACGTCACTTCGTGAAGGATGTGACGATCGATGTAGATCAGCGAGGAACCGTCATCGCGACGTTTCACTTCGTGCATTTCCCAGAGCTTGTCGTAGAGCGTCTTGCCGGCCATCAGCGTTACCTCATCAGCGTGTTTCTATGCCAGGGCGAAAAGGCCCTTTGGCTTATGGGGTGAAATGCTATGATCGCGGCACGAATAACTCAAATTCATATTTTTCATCCAGGAGATTCCCCAAAGGAATCCGTCCACACCGCAAGCTGCAAGCGACAAGCCGCAAGCAATACCGTGCGACTCGACCTGCCGCTTGCAGCCTGCCGCTAGGAGCTGCCGTTATGGATCTGGCCAACCTCAACGCCTTCATCGCCATCGCCGAAACCGGCAGCTTTTCCGAAGCCGGCGAGCGCCTGCACCTGACCCAGCCTGCGGTCAGCAAGCGCATCGCCGGGCTGGAGCAACAGCTGGGCGTGCGCCTGTTCGATCGCCTGGGTCGCGAGATCGGCCTGACCCAGGCCGGTCGCGCCCTGCTGCCACGCGCGTACCAGATCCTCAATGTGCTGGACGACACCCGCCGCGCCCTGACCAACCTGTCGGGCGAAGTCAGCGGTCGCCTGACCCTGGCCACCAGTCACCACATCGGCCTGCACCGCCTCCCTGCCCTGCTGCGCGCCTTCACCCGCGCGCACCCGCAGGTCGCGCTGGACATCCAGTTCCTCGACTCGGAAGTGGCCTATGAAGAAGTGCTGCATGGCCGCGCCGAGCTGGCGGTGATCACCCTCGCCCCGGAAACCCGCGAACCCATCCGCGCCGTGGCCGTCTGGGACGACCCGCTCGACTTCGTCGCCGCACCCGAACACCCGCTGGCACGCAGCCAGGCCGTCAGCCTGGCGGACGTCGCGCAGCACCCTGCGGTGTTCCCCGGCGGCAACACCTTCACCCACCACATCGTCCAGCGCCTGTTCGAAGCGCAGGGGCTGACGCCCAACATCGCCATGAGCACCAACTACCTGGAAACCATCAAGATGATGGTCTCCATCGGCCTGGCCTGGAGCGTGCTGCCGCGCACCATGCTCGACGACCAGGTCGCTCGCCTGCCGCTGCCCGGCATCCAGCTCACGCGGCAGCTGGGCTACATCCTGCACACCGAGCGCACGCTGTCGAACGCGGCCAGGGCCTTCATGGCGCTGCTCGACAGTCAGCGCGACGACCTTGCATAGGCAGCCAACCTGCGACTAACGTGGCGATAGACCCCTACGCAGGAAGCCAAATGCCTTCGACGCCCGCCATGCTTCTCACGCGCACCAGAGGAGGGTTCGGCCATGGCCAGATCGACTGACCAGACACCGCCCCTGCCGCACATTCCGGCGATGGACCCCGTCGAATTCGAGCAGGCCTGGCAGGACGCGCAACGCTTGCTGGCCGCGTTGAACGGCGCCCACCTCGGCACCTGGTACTGGGACATCCGCAGCGGCCAGGTGAACTGGTCGCGTGGCGCACAGGCCCTGTTCGGCCTGGACCCCAACCGCCCGGTCACCCGCGAGCTGCGCTACATCGAGCTGATCCCCGAGGAGGAGCGCGCCGAGGTACTGGCGACCTTTCACAACATCCTCAAGGGCGAGCCGATCAGCAAGGCCCTGCGCCACCGCATACGCTGGCCCGATGGCAGCCTGCACTGGCTGGAGATCACCGGCAGCCTGCAACACGAGGCCGATGGCCGCCCGCGCATGTTCGGCGTGATCCGCGACATCAGCGCCCAGCAGGAACGCGCGGAAGCGCTGCGCGCCTCGGAAGAACGCTTCGCCAGCCTGTTCCGCCTGAGTCCCGACATCATGATGCTGGTGCGCTACGACGACAGCGAGATCGTCGAGGTCAACCAGCACTTCACCCAGGCCTTTGGCTGGGGCGCGAGCGAGGTGCTCGGCCGCCCCACCGCCGACCTGGATATCTGGGTGCATAACGCACAGCGCGACCACCTGCGCCAGCAGGCCCCTGTCAGCCAGGACCCCGTGATCCAGGAAGTGCAGCTGCGTACCCGCAGCGGCGAGATCCTCGACGGCATCCTCTCGAGCCAGTACATCGAACTGCAGGGCGAGCGCCTGATGCTCTGCACCTTCCTCGACACCAGCGAACGCAAGCGCGCGGAGAACGCCCTGCGCGCCAGCGAGGAAAAATTCGCCAAGGCCTTCATGCACACGCCGGACGCGGTCGCCATCACCGAGCGCGCGACCGGCCGCTTCATCGAGGTCAATCGCAGCTTCGAGCAGCAGTTCGGCTGGAGCAGCGCCGAGGCGGTGGGCCGTACCTCGCTGGAGCTGGGTGTCTGGGCCGACCCCGATGACCGCCTGCGGATGCTCGAAGCGCTCGAGGCCGGCAGCCTGAACAACCTGGAGGTGCGCCTGTTCAGCCGCGACGGCAGCGTCAGCATCAACCTGCTGTTCGGCGGCGTCATCGAACTGGACGGTGTCGAATGCCTGGTGCTCACCGTGCGCAACATCACCAGGCAGCGCGCCCAGGAGCAGGCGCTGCAGGAGAGCAAGCAGCGCCTGAAACTGGCGCTGGAATCCGCCGATCTGGGCACCTGGGACTGGCACATCCCCAGCAGCCGCCTGTTCGCCAGCGCCAGGGCCGCGGAGCTGCAGGGCTTGTCGGCAACACCGTTCGAAGGCGCCTTCCTGGACTTCTTCCGCCAGGTACCGATGGCCGACCGGCACAGCCTGCGGCAGAGCTACCAGCAACTGGTCGAGGAACGCCGCAACCACTACCAGGTCACCTACCGGGTGCAACTGAAAGATGGCGGCCTGCGTTTCCTCGAGAGCACGGCCAAGCTGCAACTCGACGAGCAAGGGCAGCCGCTGCGCATGGTCGGCACACTGGTGGACATCAGCGAGCGGGTCGTGCACGAGCAGCGCGTCAGGGCCTCGGAGGAGAAGTTCGCCAAGGCCTTCCACTCCAGCCCGGACGCCATCACCATCACCGAGCGCGACAGCGGCCGCTACATCGAGGTCAACGAAGGCTTCTCGCGCATCACCGGCTACCAGAACGCGGAAGTGATCGGCCGCACCTCGCACGACCTGAACATCTGGGCCTATCCCGATGAACGTGCGCGGATGATCGAGCACCTGACCCAGCATGGCCATGTCCTGCACATGGAAATGCATGGCCGCCACCGCGACGGCGAAGTGCGCCTGGTCGACGTGTCCGTGCAGACCATCGAACTCAACGGCGTGACCTGCCTGCTGCTAACCGCCCGCGACATCAGCGAGCTCAAGCAGGCCCAGGCGCAGGTCCAGCACCTGGCGTATCACGACGCGCTGACCAACCTGCCCAATCGCGCCCTGCTGATGGATCGCCTGACCCAGCAGATTTCCCTGCTCAAGCGCCACGATCTGCGCGGCGCCCTGCTGTTTCTCGACCTCGATCACTTCAAGCACATCAACGACTCGCTCGGCCACCCGGTGGGCGACGCCGTGCTGCGCCTGGTCACTGCGCGCCTGGAAGCCAGCGTGCGCCTGGAAGACACCGTGGCGCGGCTCGGCGGCGACGAGTTCGTGGTACTGCTCTCGGGCCTGGAAGGGAAACGCTCCGAGGTGACCCGCCAGGTACGCCAGGTCGCGGAAAAACTCCGGCAACTGCTGGCAGAGCCGATGCTGCTGGACGGCCATCGCCTGCAGGTGACCCCGAGCATCGGCGTCGCCCTGATTCCCGACCACGGCAACACCCCGGCGGACCTGCTCAAGCGCGCCGACATCGCCCTCTACCGCGCCAAGGACTCCGGGCGCAACGCCATCCAGCTCTTTCGCTCCACCATGCAGGAAGCCGCCAGCGCCCGCCTGCGCCTGGAGAACGATCTGCGCCTGGCCCTGGCGCGCGGGGAGTTCGAGCTGCACTTCCAGCCCCAGGTCGACGCCCGCGACGGCAAGGTGGTCGGCGCCGAGGCCCTGCTGCGCTGGCAGCACCCGCAGCTGGGCCCGCAGTCACCGGCGCAGTTCATCCAGGTTCTGGAAGAGGGCGGTCTGATCATCGAGGTCGGCAGCTGGGTGCTCGCCGAGGCCTGCCACTTCTGCTCCCAGCTGCTGGTCGGCGGACTGATCGACAGCGAGCGCTTCAGCCTGTGCGTCAACATCAGCCCGCGCCAGTTCCGCCAGCACGAGTTCGTCGAGCGGGTCGCCAAGAGCCTGAAGGACAGCCGGCTGCCGAACGCCATGCTCAAGCTGGAGGTGACCGAGGGCATCGTCATCCAGAACATCGACGATACCGTGGGCAAGATGCTGCGGCTGAAGAAGCACGGCGTCAGCTTCGCCATGGACGACTTCGGCACCGGCTACAGCTCGCTGACCTACCTCAAGCGCCTGCCGGTGGACATGCTGAAGATCGACCAGTCGTTCGTGCGCGACGCCACCAGCGACCCCAACGATGCCGAGATCATCCGCGCCATCATCGCCATGGCCCGCAGCCTGGACCTGGAACTGATCGCCGAGGGCGTCGAACAGCAGGAACAGCTGGACTTCCTCCAGGCCCTCGGTTGCCACCTCTATCAGGGCTACCTGTTCAGCAAGCCACTGCCCCAGGACGCCTTTCGTCAGCTCTTGCAGGCACAGGGTCGCTGACCCCCGAAACGCAGAAGGCGCCCAGTGGGCGCCTTCCTTTCGCAGCATGAACGGGGATCAGCTTTCCAGTGCCGGGCGCTGGCTGCCGATCGGGATGCGCTTGGCCTTGGCCTCTTCCGGCACGATGCGCTCCAGCTCGACGTTGAGCAGGCCGTTGACCAGGTTGGCGCCCTTGACCTCGATATGGTCGGCCAGGCGGAACGACAGCTTGAATGCGCGCTGGGCGATGCCCTGGTGCAGGTAGCTGACACTTTCAGCACTGCGATCACGCTTGTTGCCGACCACGGTCAGCACGCCACGCTCGACCTGCAGTTCCAGGTCGTCCTCCTCGAAACCGGCAGCGGCGACCACGATGCGGTAGTGGTCCTCGCCGTGCTTCTCGACGTTGTAGGGAGGGTAGGAGCTGCCAGCGTCGTTGCTACGCAGGGCAGATTCGAAAAGATCGTTGAAACGGTCGAAACCGACGGACTGGCGGAACAGGGGGGCCAGGGACAGTACGTTGCTCATGAGTATTCTCCTGATGATTCAGCAAGTGTCATAGCGCGGGACCCGACTTCGGCATCCCGCAGTCACTTATCTGAGGCCACCCCGAAAAATTTCAAGGCTTTCCCTGTCAAGCCCTGTTCGCATCCACCGCTGCAGCCCCGAGCAGACGGTCGATGCGCTCGCAGTCCTGCTCGCGGCGGACCTCGGCGAACAGCGCGACGGCCTCGGGGTAGGTGCGGGTCAGCATCGCCAGCCACTGCTTCAGGCGCCCCGGCGCGTAACGCGGTGCCAGCTTGCGCCGGGCCTGCTGCCAGAAATCCAGCAGCAGCGGCTGCAGTTCGGCCCAGCCCATTTCCTGCGGTTCCTCACCAGCCCTGAGCGCCGCGATCTGCCGCGCCAGGCCCGGCCGCGAGACCAGTCCGCGGCCCAGCATGATGTCGTCCACCCCGCTGATCTCACGGCAGCGCCGCCAGTCATCCAGGGTCCACACCTCGCCGTTGGCGAACACCGGAACGCCGACCACCTCCTGCACCCGCGCCACCCACTCCCAGTGCGCCGGCGGCTTGTAGCCCTCGACCTTGGTCCGCGCATGCACCACGATCTGGCTCGCCCCGCCTTCGGCCAGCGCCCGCGCGCAATCGAGCGCACCTTCCTTGCCCTCGAACCCCAGGCGCATCTTGGCCGTGACCGGAATCTCGGCCGGCACCGTGCGCCGCACCTCACGGACGATGGCATGCAGCAGCTCCGGCTCCTTGAGCAGCACCGCCCCACCCCGCGACTTGTTCACGGTCTTGGCCGGGCAACCGAAGTTGAGATCGATCACCGGCGCGCCCAGGGTGCAGGCGAATGCCGCGTTATCGGCCAGGCACTGAGGATCGGAGCCGAGAAACTGCACGCGCATCGGCGTGCCGGCCCGGGTGCGCGCACCGCCGAACAGCTCGGGGGCCAGCTTGTGGTAGGTGGCGGCGGGCAGCAGCCGTTCGCTGACGCGAATGAACTCGGTGACGCACCAGTCGATGCCGCCGATGCGGGTCAGTACGTCGCGCAGGATCTCGTCGACCAGCCCCTCCATGGGTGCCAGGGCAATTTGCATGAAGTTGTCCGGGAAAATGGGGCGCACAGTTTAAGGGGTCGCGCGCCGTGCGCAAGATGGGCGACACTGATTGCATGGATAGCCACACGGAGCTGCCGCCATGCGTCATACCGCACTCGTTCTGCTCGGCCTGCTGTGCCTGGGGGCCCATGCCAGCGACACCCTGCCACGCGGCGTCGAACATCGCCCCCCGGCCCCTGCCGTCGGTGCGCCGGCCCGCCTGATCTTCAGTCGCGACAACAACGCTCCGAACGCCTGCAATGTGGAGCTGTACATCAATCAGCAAGTGGTGGCGAAGCTCGGCCCGGACGAGCGCACCAGCCTGGACCTGCCCAGCGGCGAACTGAGCATCGCCGTGGCCATGTCACCCGATGGCTACTGCGGCGGCCGTGGCCCCGGAGCGGCCCAGTCGATAGTGCTGGGCCCGGGTGAAACCCGGCATTTCGCCATCGTGGTGAAAGCGGAGCAGGTGTTTCTCGCCCCGCTGTTCAACTGAGGGCGAGTCACAGCTCCAGCGGATACGGCTGCAATAGCGCCTGGCCATAGCCCTCGACGAACTCCACCGGCATGCGCTTGGGGCGGCCACTGGACAGCTCGATGCAGACGAAGGTGGTCTTGGCCCGCAGCAGCGTCGTACCGTCCTCGGGACGCAGCAGTTGGAAACGCCGATCCATCTTCAGGCGCTGATCGGATTCGACGATCCAGGTCGCCATCTGCAGACGCTGCCCCTCATAGGCGCTGGCCAGGTAGTCGATCTCGTGTCGGACGACCGCCATGGCGCGGTCCAGACGCCGGTACTCCACCAGGTCCAGCCCGAGGAACTGCGAGTGGCGCCAGGCACAGCGCTCCAGCCAACTGACGTACACCGCGTTGTTGGCATGGCCGAGCCCATCGATATCGTCAGCCGTGACATCGATATCGATCAGAAAGGGGCTGGGCAGGTCCCAGGTCATGGTCTTGTCTCCAGGCTTGCCGCAGAGGCTGCGGACGGGGATTGATGCCGAGCGCCGGTTCGCACGCCTGGCGACGCCATCAGCCGCGACTCGACGCCCGCATGATACGCCGCAACGCCGATCCGTGCAGGGCCGAGCTTTCATCGCGTCATCTCAAAGCGCCATAATGCCGCGCAAGTGCCCGAGAGCCGAGAACGAGCAATTGACTGCCGCCCTGCGCCTACTGATGCTTCTGCTGCTGCCAGTCCTGTCCTGGGCGGGCAGCCTGCCGCTGCCGATCGGCCAGGCGCAGGTCCTGCCCGGCCCCTACATACAGTACTGGAAGGACCCGAGCGGCAGCGCCGACTTCACCGATGTGCGCAACCTGCCCGACTCGGCCTGGCAGGAGGTCGGCCGGCGCGACGCCAGCTTCGGTTACGGCGGCAGCGCCTACTGGCTGCGCCTGGACGTTCACAACCCCCACCCACGCTCGCTCGGCTGGGTGCTGCTGGTCGGCAACCCCCTGCTCGATCAGCTGGATGCCTACGGCCTGGACGGCAAGCGTATCTACCGTGCCGGCGACCAGCGTCCGTTCGACTGGCGCTGGGTCGAGCATCGCCAACTGCTGCTGCCGCTGCAGGTCGGCCCCGGCGAACAGCGCCGCATCTGGCTGCGCATGCAGACTGCGGGCTCGGCCAACCTCAGCGCCAGCCTGATGACCCGCGACGCCTTCGACCACCAGGAACAGCGCAGCCTGCTGCTGCAGGGCCTGTTCTTCGGCGCACTGATCGCGATGTTCATCTACAACCTGAGCATCTTCGGCATCACCCGTGATCGCAACTACCTCTGGTACAGCCTGTTCGTCGCCAGTTTCGGCTTCTACCAGTTCATCCAGCTGGGCTTCGCACTGCAGTGGCTCTGGCCCAATGCCCTGACCTGGCACCAGCTGAGTTTTCCATTCGCCTCCGCGCTGGCCACGCTGTTCGGCATCCAGTTCACCTACGGTGTGCTGGAGCTGGACAAGGCGCCAAAGACCTATCGCCGGACGACCAGCATCCTCAAGGCCTGCACCTGGCTGGTCCTGGGCATGGCCCTGTTCGGCCCCTACACCCCGGCCCTGATGGGCAGCTTCGTCATAGTGGCCGCCTGCGCGATAGCGGCCTTCGTGATCACCCTGCTGCGCTGGCGTGCCGGCTTTGCCGCGGCGCGCCTGTTCGCCCTGGGCTGGTTCGTGCTGATCAGCGCCAGCCTCGCCAGCATTCTGACCGGCACCGGCCTGCTGCCCTACTCCTTGCTCACCCTGCACATCCAGCAGATCGGCGGTCTGATCGAGATGACGGTATTCTCCGTCGCCCTCGCCGCACGCATTCGCCAGGCCCAGGAGGCCGAGCGCGCAGCCCAGGCCAGACTGATCGACCAGGAACGTCGCCTACGCAACGAGCAGGCCAAGCACCTTGAGCTGCAGACGAAGATCAGCGAAAGCCTGGATCAGCACGTGCAGGAGCGCACCGCCACCCTGCAGGACACCCTGCAGCAGCTCTCGAGGGCCAACCTGCGCCTGGCCGAACAGAATCGCCGCGACGGCCTCACCGGCCTGTTCAATCGCCAGACCCTGAACGAAGAACTGGTGCGCGCCTACGCCCGCGCCGAGCGCAGCCGGCAATCGATCGCCGTGCTGATGCTGGATCTGGATCACTTCAAGCAGGTCAATGACCGTTATGGCCATCTCGCCGGCGATGCCTGCCTGCGTCATGCAGCCGAGCGTTTCCAGCAGCGCCTGCGCAGCAGCGACCTGCTGGCCCGTTTCGGCGGCGAGGAGTTCGTCGCCCTGCTCGACAACACCGACCTGACGGGCGCCCTGGACCTGGCCGAGCAGTTGCGCGAGGACCTGGCCCAGCACCCCTGCCCCTACCAGCAGCAGGACATCCCGCTGAGCCTGAGCATCGGCCTCTACGCCGGCGTGCCCAGCGAACCGGGCTGCGCCGAACACTGGCTGGACCTGGCCGACCGCGCGCTGTATCGCGCCAAGGCAGCCGGGCGCAATCGCGTGGTCAGCTACGACGCCACGGCCTTCAGCGACGCCTGACGCACCTCGCCGAGCAGGTCGAGCACGGCCCGCACGATCGCCGGATCCCCCAGCAGCCGCTGGTGCCCACCCGCCGGCAGGCGCAGCAGCTGACTGTCGAACCAGGCCTGGTGGATCAACTCGGCCTCGCTGACCGGCACCATGGCATCGTCCTCGGCGTGCACGACCAGCCCCGGAACGTTCAGCTGATAGCGCTGCACGTCGAGGTGCGCAGCGGGAATGCCTGCATGGGTTTCCACCTGACGCACGAAATGCGCACGAGCCGCCGCAGGCAGGCCCATGAAATGGGCGAAGCCCCGCAGCACGCCGAGAATCCGGCTCGGCGCCGCGATGCTGACCAGCGCGTCGGTGCGCAGGCCCATCTGGATGGCCAGCAGCGCGCTGGCCCCGCCCATCGAATGACCGATGACCGCCTGCAACGGCGGCAGCTCGCTGGCCGCCTCGAGCAAGGCGCGGGCAAACAGCACGACATTCGCCTCACGCCCCGGTGAGCGCCCATGGGCGGGCGCATCCAGCGCCACGACACCATAGCCGGCATCGACCAGGCCACGGATCAGCAGCGCGAACTGGGTCGGCCGCCCCTCCCAGCCATGCATCAGCAACACCGTTGGCCCGCTGCCCCAGCGCAAGGCCGAGAGACCGAAACGCAGCGTGATGCGCTCGGCGCTGTTCAGCA
The DNA here is from genome assembly GCF_013357275.1 of Pseudomonas sp. BMW13. NCBI lineage: Bacteria > Pseudomonadati > Pseudomonadota > Gammaproteobacteria > Pseudomonadales > Pseudomonadaceae > Pseudomonas > Pseudomonas sp. BMW13. Next base: position 91,627 of record NZ_SUKD01000016.1, read on the forward strand.
ACGGCAGCTCCCAGTCGCGCGGCGGCAGGTTGCGCGGTGTCATGAAACGTTCGCGCAGTCGGCTGGCGAGCAGTTGCGGGGCCACTCGCCCCAGAGCTGCATTGACGCCACGTACCCATGTCATCTGGTTCATCATCGTCTCCTCGAAAGCCGATCTCACAGCACCGCCGCTTTGGCGGCACGCAACAAGCGGTCGGACAGCTCACCGGCGCCCAATGCCCGGGCAAGCGCCAGACCACCCACCATCAGCGCCAGGTCAGCCAGCGCCGTATCCGCCTCCTCCGGCGTGGCGCTCATCTGCGCCACCATCTGCTCCACGTGCTCGACCAGGGCCAGACGGAAGCCGTCCGGCAGGCGTTCGATCTCCGCCAGCGTGCTGGGCAGCGGGCAGCGATCAGCGGGCTCGTCGCGATGCCGACGCGACAGGTAGAAGGCTGCCAGCAGCGCCCTGCGCTCCCTGCCGTCCAGGCGCTGATCGACGCCAGCCAGGCGCTCCCTGCGCACACCGAGCAACTGCCTGAACGCCTCCAGCATCAGCGCATCCTTGCTGCTGAAATGCGCATAGAAGCCACCCACCGTGAGCCCCGCCGCCGCCATCACCTCGGCAACGGCCGGGTCGCCAGGGCCGCGCTCGGCAAGGACTCGCCCAGCGGCCGCGAGAATGCGCTTGCGGGTTTCGTGCTTGCGTTCGGTCATGGCTGCCGCCCCTTTATATGACAGCCACAATATTACAGTCATCATCTTTTCTTGCAAGCAGCCGCGACGACCATCGGTCGTCTTCATGGCAGCGACAGGAATGAGCAGGCAAACAAAAAGGGGCCACCTCGTGAGAGGCAGCCCCTGGGTTCCGCAAATGCGGCAAGAAAATGGCGTCCCCTAGGGGACTCGAACCCCTGTTACCGCCGTGAAAGGGCGGTGTCCTAGGCCACTAGACGAAGGG